>JAIQFT010000060.1 GCA_020073185.1 Terriglobia bacterium | reverse complement strand
TGTGCGCAATCCAGATGTCCTCTTGCTTCTCCCGCTGCTTGCGCGTCCCCATCGACATGCGCGACATTCTACGAACTATGCCTGTGGATACTTCAGTACTTTCCGCTCACGAATCCAGACTTGCACCACGGGCTGTTAGAGGGAAAATTGCCAAAGGTTCGGGGGATCTCCTCGTCTACCAAAACGGCGGGAAGGGATATCTGCCTAAAACCTCAGTTACGAGCGGCACGAACCTCATTGAAAAGTGGAAGGTTTTCGTTGGTTTCGCCGCTCCAGGCACTGGAAATAAAGATACCTATCCGCACAAGATCATCAGTACACCATTCATCGGCAAGCCGGACACTATCTCTTCGGAGACGTACCTGTGCATTGGCCCACTGAATTCGAAATCCGAGGCTGAGAGTGTCTTGTCCTATCTCTCATGTCGGCTGACTCGCTTTTTGATCCTCCTGCACAAGCCGTCTCATAACACCACGCGCAGGGTCTACACGTTCGTTCCAACTCAAAAATGGACAAAACTGTGGACAGATGACTTGCTCTACAAAAAGTATGCCATCACCAAAGACGAGATTGCGTTCATCGAGAAGGTAGTGCGCCCAATGGGAATGGGCGGTGACGATGAATAAGACCATCGAGGAGATACTCACAGCGAAGCCCGAGGCTCGGCCGCGCATATACGCCTATTCGATCGACGATAGGGCGCACAATGGTCTCCTTAAGATTGGGCAGACAACTCGAAACGTGAAGCACCGCGTGGCCGAGCAACTCAAGACCGCAATCATCAAGAACTACAAAATCATGCTGGACGAAGCGGCCGAGCGAGACGACGGCACCATCTTCAGCGATCACGATGTGCGCGCCGCACTTTGTAGGAAGAAGTTCGAGAAAGCGGCACAGGAATGGATGCGCTGCACGGTCAAGGATATAAAGACCGTGCTTATCGAGCTGCGTACGCGCAAAGAACCCACGGGCACGCATCACGAAGAGTTCAAGATGCGTGAGGAACAGGCGGAAGCGGTGAACGTGACGCATGCCTACTTCCTTGCGCGCTGGGCGGAAGACATGCACGCCGTCCCGCGTTTCCTTTGGAACGCGAAGATGCGTTTCGGCAAAACGTTCACCGCCTATCAGCTCGCGAAGAAGCTCAGCGCCAAGCGTGTGTTGGTGCTGACCTTCAAACCCGCGGTGGAAGACGCCTGGAAGACTGACATTGAGAACCATGTCGACTTCGAAGGCTGGCAGTATCTGTCGAAATCCACCGGTGGTGACCCGAGGCAGATCGACCACAAGAAGCCTGTCGTCTGTTTTGGTTCGTTCCAGGACTTGTTGGGTCGCGACGCGGCGGGGAACATCAAACCCAACAACGAATGGATCCACGAGGTGAATTGGGACCTCGTGGTGTTTGACGAATACCACTTTGGCGCCTGGCGCGACACCGCTAAGGAATTGTTCGAGGGCGAGGACGAGGCGGTTGCCAAGAAGGAAACCAAACTCGAATACGCCGCCGGGCTGGAGGACTTGAACCAGGACCTTGGCGTGCTTTCGGAGAAGGAAACCGAGTTCCTGCCCATCACAACCAAAGCCTACCTTTACCTGTCGGGAACACCTTTTAGAGCGCTGGCCACGGGCGAGTTCATCGAAGAAGAGATCTTCAACTGGACTTACACCGACGAACAGCGCGCCAAGAAAAAGTTTGCCGCCAAGAACCCAGGTAAGTGGAACCCTTATGGTGCCCTCCCGCAGATGGCACTCCTGACCTACCAGATGCCGGATGAGTTGCTCGCGATCGCGAGCGGCGGAGAGTTCGATGAGTTCGACCTTAACGAATTTTTTGTCGCCACCGGCACGGACAAAGGTACGCACTTCAAGCACAAGAGCGAAGTGCAGAAGTGGCTGAACATTATTCGGGGCCAGGACACGGAGAAGTTTGTCGAGGGCCTCAAGACGGGCACGCACACGCCTTTTCCGTATGCTGACGCCACCCTGCTGCCGTATGTGCAGCACTCGTTCTGGCTTCTGCCGAACGTCGCAGCCTGCCACGCAATGGCGAACCTGTTTGCCGAGAAGCACAACACCTTCTGGCACGAATATAAGACCGTCGTTGCAGCCGGTGCATCGGCAGGGATCGGGCTAGCGGCACTGCCGCCGGTGCGCAAGGCCATCGGGAGCGGCTTCGAGACCAAAACGATTACACTGTCGTGCGCTAAGCTCACTACCGGCGTGACTGTGCCGCAATGGTCTTCGATCTTGATGCTACGCAACTTGAAATCGCCGGAGACCTACTTTCAGGCCGCGTTCCGCGTGCAGTCTCCATGGTCGATTAAAAACCCGAATGGCGACGACCCACACGAAGAAGAGATCTTCAAACCTGACTGCTTCGTGTTCGACTTTGCGCCCACGCGCGCGCTTCGTCAGCTCTCTGAGTACGGCATCGGACTTTCGCCCAACGAATCGAATCCGGAAAACGCCGTCAAGGATCTCGTGTCGTTCCTGCCGGTGCTGGCCTACAACGGCGCGGTCATGATTCAGATCGATGCCGGCAGCATTCTCGATATCGCGATGGCAGGCACCTCGGCTACGCTGCTGGCGCGCAAATGGGAGAGCGCACTGCTGGTGAACGTGGACAACGACACGCTGCGCCGAGTCCTCGATAACCCCGAGGCAATGGCCGCTGTGGAACGTATCGAGGGCTGGCGCGCGCTGGGCGACAACATCATCGAGACCATCATCAACAAGAGCGAGAAGGTCAAGGAGCTCAAGAACGAGGCCAAGGGCGAGGAGCTGACCGAGAAACAGAGGAAGCAGCTCACCGAGGAGGAGAAGGAATACAAGTCCAAGCGCAAGCTCGTGCAAGAAAAGCTGATCAAGTTCGCTACTCGCATCCCTGCGTTCATGTACCTGACCGATTTTCGCGAGAACACGCTGCAGGACGTGATCACCAAGCTGGAGCCGGACTTGTTCCTGGCCGTCACCGGCCTGACGGTGAAGGATTTTTATCTGCTCGTGTGCTTGAAGGTATTCAATACCGAGCAGATGAACCAGGCGGTGTTTGCGTTCCGACGTTACGAGGATGCCTCGCTGCGGTACACGGGCATCGAGAGCCACGAGGGGCTCGCGCATTATGGGCTCTATGACACCGTGGTCGGAAGGGAGTAAGGCGGTGGCGGTACAGAGGGTGTCGAGATTCGTCATTCCCACCCTTGTATCTTGCCTGCAGTTCTGCTTCGGCTTCAGTCAGTGACACAAGGCTCGCGCCGTTCCTAAAGCGGCGTCATAAACTCGCAACCTCTTTCCCAAATCGGGAATTCCCCGGAAAATTATTCTCCCCTTGTCACAGACATCATCCACTGCAAGCGCTACTGTGATTCCGCGCACACTGCGCCTCGGTGGTTGTGTCTTCAGACAATCGCTGTTTAACTATTGGATAACAATGGTCACCCGCCACATCCCGCAAAAGTTGCCTTGTCGGTTAACTAGCGCCGTCCACGGTTACCGTAGGTTACCTGAGGTTGCCCGACGGTATCCCTGCCTTAACCTGTTGACCCCACAGCCGAGGAGGGGGAGGGGGGTCTATAAACAGCGGCTGGCTGGAGCTAATATCACAGTGGTAATCACTTAGATGTAGCGTCCTGCTCTGCACATCGCGCTTTCAGCCTCGGAACATTGCGAGTCTCCCATTTGCCTCGCGGCATCAAGTAGCTATGGCTGAAGGGTCCCAAGTCGCGATTAGCACCCCGAGTTCGGTTCGCGAGCAACTGCTGGAACGGCGCGTTCGGCTGGAGCAGGCCATCTCTACGGCGCCTGCGGAGGCGCAATTTTCCCAACTACTCCGCGAAGTGGACAGCGCGCTGGAGCGCGTCGCCAACGGCAGCTACGGCCTGTGCGAGACCTGCCACGACCCCATCGAAGCGGAGCGGCTCGCCGCCAATCCCTTGTTGCGCCTCTGCCTTGGCCACCTGACGCCGCGGGAACAACGGGCGCTGGAAGACGATCTGCAACTGGCCTCGCGCATTCAGAACAATCTGCTCCCGGCGAAGGAACTTCGCGTGGGCGGATGGTCCGCGTGTTACCACTACGAAGCCTTCGGCCCGGTGAGCGGAGATTACTGCGACCTGATTCCGGCCGCGGGCGAGGTGCTGTACTTCGTGCTCGGCGATGTCGCCGGCAAAGGCATTGCGGCTTCGATGTTGATGTCGCAATTGCACGCCATGTTTCGCACCCTGATCACGCTGGGCCTGGCGCCGGACGATCTGCTGGAGCGGGCCAACCGCATCTTCTGCGAGACGGCGCTATCGACGCACTACGCAACCGTGATCTGCGGCCGCGCGCAGCCCGACGGCGCCGTTCACCTCGCCAACGCGGGACACTGTCCGCCTCTGCTGTTGTGCGGAGACCAAGTCAGTGCGCTGGAGTCCACCGGACTTCCGCTGGGCATGTTCGGCAACAGCCAATACGGCAGTGTCCACCTGAAGCTGGTCGCAGGGGATGGATTGCTGCTCTATACGGACGGTATCTCGGAGTCGTGCGACGGCAGCGGCCAGGAGTACGGAGCCGAGCGTTTGACCCGCGCGGCAGCTCATCATGCCCAGTTCGGGCCGCAGCAGCTTGTCCGAGGCTGTCTGGAGGATCTGGGAACGTTCGCGCGCGGCGCGGCGCGCAACGACGACCTTAGCGTTCTTGCGGTGGCGCGGGCTGCGTGATGCAGCCGCGAACTTACAACTCACAACTGCACTACGGCAATCTCTGCAGCCCCGGAAGCGTCTTTGCCAGGTCGTTGTAGATCACAATTACGGCGAACAGAATCAGCAGCACGAACGCCAACTGGTAGATGCGCTCCTTCAGACGCAGGCTGATGTCGCGCCTGCGGATGCCCTCAATCGCCAGGAACAGGATCATGCCGCCGTCGAGGATGGGGAACGGGAACAGGTTGAAGATGGCCAAGTTGAGGCTGATGGCCGACATTAGCGCCAGCAGCGGGGTCCATCCCTGCTGCCGCGCCGCCTCGCCCGACGCCTGCGCAATTCCGATGGGGCTGGAGAACTGCTTCACCGACACCTTGCGCTGCACCATCTTCTCGACCAGTTCGATGATCAGGAACGAATTCCGCTTGTTCTGGTCGAGCGACTTCACGAACGCTTTGCCGAAGGGCAGCTTGTCAACCTGCTGCGGTTCGGAGCGAATCCCGATGCGCCACATTTGCTTGCCGTTCAGCTCGGTCAGCATCGGCGTAACCGTGAAATTCAGTTCTTTGTTGTCGCGCACCGCAGTCAAGGTGAGCGGCTTGTCCTTGTTCGCTTGGATCTCGCGGATGACCGCCTGCATGGAGCGCGTCGGCTGCCCGTTCAGGGCAACGATGGTGTCGCCGACCCTGATGCCGGCCTTGGCTGCCGGCAGGCTCGGCTCAATCTCGGTGACCGTATTGGGCTGGTCCGGCAGCCACCCGGGATTGCCGAATTCCTCCGGCCCGGTCGGAGTTGGAACGATCGTCTTCTCAAGAATCTGATCGCCGCGCTGGATTGCCAGCGTGACCGGCTGTCCGGGGCTCATCACCACCTTGGGCAGCACGTCCTCCCAGGTTGGGTTCTGCACGTCCTCGATACGCACGATGCGGTCGCCCGCCTGAATGCCGGCCTTTTGCGCCGAAGAATTGTCCAGCACCCATCCGATCACCGCCGGCTGGTTGAGATAAACCGGGTGCTCGTAGCGCACCATAAACACGCCGGTCAGCAGGGCAATGGCGAGCACGACATTGGCGAAGGGGCCGGCGAAGGCAATGATGAACCGCTGCCAGCGCGGTTTTGAGGTGAACTCACGGGGGTCGCCGCTGTGCGCCTCCAGCGGGTTCTCGCCCGCCATTTTGACGTAGCCGCCGAAGGGCAAGGCGTTAAAGCGGTAATCGGTCTCGCCCTTCTTGATGCCGAACAACCGCTTCCCAAAGCCGATGGCGAACTGGTCCACCCGCACGTCAAACAGTTTCGCGGCGGCAAAGTGGCCGAACTCATGGACCACGATCATGATCCCGAGTACAACCGCTACGGCCGCCAAGTCGACAAAGAAATTTTCCATCAATTTGAAGTCGGTTCCTTTTCAACTGACCCGGGCAGAATTGGAACTCTGGCTGCGGCTCAGTGCTTCAATTTTATCCCAAGCCGAGCGACGCGCCTCCGCATCCGCCTTGAGTACTTTAGTAATAGATTCGGGATGGGCAGCGACGGTTTCATGAACTGTGCTGCGAATGATGCGGGGAATGTCGGAAAAGCGGATTGTTCGCTGCAGAAAAGCGGCTACTGCGGCCTCGTCGGCGGCGTTGAGGGCGATGGTCTTGGTCCCGCCGGCTTCGGCGGCTTCGTAGGCCAGACGCAGGCAAGGGAACTTCTCCATATCCGGGGGGCTGAAATTCAGGCTGCGGAGTTCTTGAACAGGAAAGCGCAAATCGGAACCAATTCGATCGGGATAGGTGAGGGCGTACAAAATCGGCAGGCGCATATCGGTGACCGACAGTTGCGCCAGCAGGCTGCCATCAATGAACTCAACCATCGAGTGGATTGTGGACTGCGGATGCACGATCACGCCAATCCGGCTTGGCGGCAGGTCGAACAGGCGGCAGGCCTCGATCACCTCGAATCCTTTGTTCATCAGCGTGGCGGAATCGATGGTGATGCGAGGCCCCATCTTCCACGTGGGGTGGTTCAGAGCCTGCTCGGGGGTGATGCCGTCGAACTCCGACGGCGGCGTGTTCAGAAACGGCCCGCCCGAAGCCGTCAGCCAGATGCGCTCGGCCTCCTGCAAGCGGCCGCCACGCATGCACTGGTGCACCGCGTTGTGTTCACTATCAATCGGCAGCAGCGGCTTGCCCTGGCGCTTCGCCTCGGCGGTGATCAACTCGCCCGCCACGACCAGCGATTCCTTGTTTGCCAAGCCGACGCACTTGCCCGCCTTCACCGCCGCGTAGGTCGCTTCCAGGCCCGCGACGCCAACAATCGCGCTCACCACAAAGTCGGCTTCCGAATGCGTCGCGACAGCGACGTTACCAGCGGGGCCGTGCACCACCTCGATGTCGGTGAGCCCCGACATCCCCAGCCCTTCGCGCACCTGCTGGGCGTCCTCTGCGCTCGCTACCGAGACCAGGCGCGGCTTGTAGCGAAGCGCCTGGCGAAAGAGGCCCTCAAAATCGTTACCGGCGGCGAGGGCGACGACAGAAAAGCGATCAGGATAGGCGCTGACAATGCTCAGCGTGCTCCGCCCAATCGAACCCGTGGACCCGAGAATGGCGATTTTTTTCATGAACGGGTGGTGGTCGTGGCCGGTAGATGGCGATCGGGAGGCCGAATCACTTGATTACTGGCTTTTGTCTTCCAAGCGCGGAATGCGGTGCTCGTGAATCTGAGCGATGTGCAGCAAACGGGCGGTGCCCTCGGCTATTTCACCCACATACTTTTCCAGACTGTGCAAGTCGGAGGTCAGCAACTCCAAGCTCTGGGTTAGGGCCTCATGCCGTTCGGCTAGCCGCTCTAAGCGCTCATCTATATTCACAAATGCCTCCCTGAACACTAACCCAGTTTAGCGTGCATTGTATTAGACGCTTCCGGCAACCGGAACGACCGCCGAATTCATTCGGGATTAACTCAAGACCCTGAAAGCGGCATAGTACCAAATCACCGGGGCGGCAAAGAGCAGCGCATCGATGCGGTCAAGGATGCCGCCGTGACCCGGCAAAATGCTGCCTGAATCTTTCACCCCGGCGCCGCGCTTGATCAGCGACTCCGCCAAGTCTCCGATCTGCGCCGCCACATTGATCCCCGCCGACAGCGCACCGAACTGCCATAACGGCGGTATTTGCGGTGGCAGGTACGCCTGCCCGGGCGTGAGCAGCCCAACGGAAATCAACCCGCTGCTGATCTGGCGCGAGTAGGCAAACACAAGTGTCCCGCACACGATCGCGCCCACCAACGATCCCAGCGTTCCTTCCCACGTCTTGCCCGGGCTGATCCGCGGCGCCAGTTTGTGCCGTCCCAGCGCGCGCCCGGTGTAGTAGGCTACCGTGTCGCCGATCCAGACCACGATCAAGACGTAGAGAATCAGGAACGCGCCCGAACCCTGCTGCCGCAGTTGCACCAGCATGGCCAGGGGGACGGTGACATAAACGAATCCAAATGCCGAGGCAGCCGCAGCCGGAAATCCGGTCGACAGCGGATCGCGCCGCATTGCCAGCGCAAGAAAGAAGAACGCTACCGCCACCACCGCCAGGGTGATTCCAAACAGCATCTGCGAGGTCGCAATCAGGTAATTGCTGCCGGTCTGGGCCGCCAGGGCCGCGAATCCCACCAGCGTCAGAACGTACAGAGGCACGCGAGACGGCTCCACATTGTAGTGGCGTACCAGCCCTACGAACTCGCGAAGCGCGAGCATCGCCACCACCGCCACCACCGCAGCCAGCAACGGGAGCGGGGCGCGAAGCACAAGAAGCAAAACAATAGGAATCAGGACGGCCGCGGTGGCGACGCGCTTCATTTACCGGGATGGCTCCCGTTACCCGCAACGGCGGCGTGATGATCGCCGTTGCCCAGCCCGCCGTAACGCCGTTCGCGTTTCTGGTATTCCGCGATGGCTTCCAGCAGGTGCACGCCGCGAAATTCCGGCCACAGCGTATGGGTCACGTAAATCTCCGCGTACGCCACCTGCCACAACAGGAAGTTGCTCAGCCGCATCTCGCCGCTGGTCCGGATCACCAGGTCGAGCTCGGGCAGGTCGCGCGTGTAGAGATGCTGCGCTACCAGTTCTTCGCTTAGGTTCAGGTGCGCCAAGCCGCCGTTCTGCGCCGCCGCGCGCGCGATCGCCTGGAACGCATCCACCAGCTCCCGCCGGGCGCTGTAGTTCAGCGCCAGCGTCAAGCGCAGGCCGGTGTTGCGCGAGGTCAGTTCGCGCGCCCAGTCCATCCGCTCCTGCACTTCCACTGGCAACTCGTGCTGGCGTCCGATGTAGTCCAGCCGGACGTTGTTCTTCCGCAGCGTGGGCAGCTCCTGCTTCAGGTACTGGCGCAGCAGGCGCATGAGGAAGCTGACCTCGGTGCGTGGCCGCCGCTGCCAGTTTTCCGTGGAAAAGGCATACAGGGTCAGTGACTCGATGCCGACGCGCGCCGCGGTCTCGACGGTGGAGCGCACCGAATCCACGCCGGCGCGATGTCCGGCAATCCGCGGCAGATGGCGCTGGCGCGCCCAGCGTCCGTTGCCGTCCATGATGATGGCGATATGCTTCGGCAGCCGCCGCGGGTCCAACCGGCGAAAAACCTCTGTTTCCGCCCCGTCAAGCCCGGAGGGCACACTTACTTCCAAGGTGGACCTCGAATGAGAAGACCTGACACAAGAAGTGTCATCGGCAATTGTACCGCCTGCCGACATCACGCGTAAGCCGGAACCCACAACCGCGAGCAAGAAAATCGCCGAAGTCACGGGGACTCCGGCGGGAGTTCTGGAGCAGAATTTGCTACGCCGTGCGACGCGGGTGGGTTGCCAGGTCCCGCATCTGCGTCAGCACGCTTTGCCACTGTATGCCGTTAAGCTTGGACAGGAACGGCGCCAACTCGGCGATGAATCCGTCCTGCATCAACTCCTTGACTTCGTCCTCGCGCCCGCTGCCCATGATCAGATCGGGCACGGTCACGTTCAGCGCCCGCGCCAGGCGCTCCAGCGACGACAAGGTCGGGGTTGCCTTCTCGTTTTCAATCTTCGACACGTAAGTCCGCGGCACGCTCATGCGCAGGGCGAGCTGGCGCTGGCTCAGGCCGGTGCGCAGCCGCAGGCTGCGGATGGCGAACGCTACCTGGATGCCTTGGCGATGCATCGCCGGCGGATGCGGTTGCGGTTCCGGCGCCGCCAGGATGGGCTCGAGCTCTTCCGGGTCGAGTGCCCTCTTGCAGCGCCGGCACAGGTTGCTGTGGGTTCTAAACTGGACGAGCTGACATCGGTCGCATCTCACCACCTCCCGTGAATCTACGGGTGCTAGAGTCGTGGCCATCAGGTTGTGGAAGATGCCAGAGCGGACACCAACCGGCTTGGCACTTTGTCAAGAGACAAGCTTGGTGCACAATGTGGGGCAATTGCTCCGGCGTGTCAACATGTTTTTGCCGGTAAATCCAAAAGATATCCGGGGTAAATCCAAAAATAGGCCTATGAAAGCCGCAGAATTTTGGCGAATCGGGGGAGAAAGCCGTGAGCGACCGTCATTCGGCGTGGTGTTTACTAACTGAGTTCACCCAGTCGGAAAATTTACGCAAACATGCCCTCGCCGTCGAGGCTTGCATGCGTGCATACGCCCGCAAGTTCGGCGAGGACGAGGATAAGTGGGGATTGGTCGGCCTGATTCACGATTTCGATTACGATCGCTGGCCCAGCCTGGAAGATCATCCCTACCGCGGCAACGAGATCCTCATCCAGCGCGGCTGGCCGGAGGAGATCACCAAGGCCGTCATGTCGCACGCCGACTACACTGGGGTTGCGCGCGAAACACGCATGGAGAAGGCGCTTTTCTCTTGCGACGAACTGGCGGGTTTCATTACCGCGGCTGCCCTGGTCCGCCCCGACAAGTCGATCCACTCGCTGGAAGCCAAGTCGGTGAAGAAGCGCATGAAGGACAAAGCCTTCGCCCGCAGCGTCAGCCGCGACGACGTCGTTAACGGCGCCGCGGCCCTCGGCGTGGACCTCGACGAGCACATTGCGTTCTGCATCGAGGCCATGAAGAAGATCGCCCCTGAACTAGGTCTGGAAGGTCTATCAGCCACACAGCAACAGTAAGCGGCGGGCGCGACGATTTCCTCACTGCTGCCTGGGTTCTCTTGGCTGGATGCTTCCCAATCAGCGGTGTGAACCGGCCATCGACGCCGGCCTCCTGGACTACAAGGCAGGGATGCTTTTCGCCTGATCTCTAATGAGCGGCCGCCAAGTTCAGTTCCGCCGGCGTGTGATCCATGACCATCCGCCGCAGGCGGCCCCGGCCATCCAGGTCCATGTCCAGCACTTCGAATGCGACTTCGCGCGCACCGAGGTGCCGCAAAACCACGTGACTGCGCAGCCGGTACAGTCCTAACTGCCACTCCAACGTAGCTTCGCCGCTGCGCGGCAGGCGTTGATCGACGGCGATCAGACCTCCGCCCAGGCTGAGGCGCTGTACATCTACGGCGCAGCGTCCCTTGGATGTAATCGCCAGCGCGCTCAGCGGTCGCGCCGGTTGGACGCGCGGATAACGGCGCTGCCGGACCCAATCACTGGGTGTGACCGGAAGCGCGCCGACCGCGAGCTCCTGGGATGTGAAACCGCCGCGGGTGAGCAGGGCAGTCGTTCGTTCCGGATCCATGTTGAGCAACGCTCCGGCAGCCGTGACCTGCAGCTCGCGCGACCGCCGCGACCCGAACAGCCCGCGCCGGCCCTCCAGCACTTCCGCCAGCAACGAGGTCGCATCCACTGCCCCCAGCCGGCCCAGCGCTTCCATCGCCTTCACGCGAACATAGGGATTGTTCTTGGCCAAGCCTTCGCCGGCGGCTAACTCCATCAGGCTGCCGGCTGTCGAGGCATCGCCCGCAAACCCGATCTCATCGAGCGCCGCGGGCAACAGCAGAGGGTCCAGATGTTTCAGCACTTCCAGCAGCAGACGCCCGCGCTCGGGCGCGCCCGCCGCAGCCAGCACGCGCACCACCGCGTCCTGCTGCTGGCGCGACAATTCCAGGATCCGCCGCGGCAGTTCCTGCTCCACCGTTTCAGGCCGCAAGCGGCTCAGCAGGCCTGCGCTGGACGTGATTTCGCTGGCACGCCCCGTGCGCAGCGTGCCGGTCAGGCATTCGACGACGCTTTTCCCGACCGCCTGCGCGAGCTCCAAATAGCGGTCCGCCAGGCTGCGCAGGCCGCAGGCGCTGAACTGCGCGGCAATCTCCTGCGCGGCGGGCAGCGGAACGCGCGCCAGCACCTGCACCAGTCCCTGCGGCAGCACCGGCTCGCGCACGGCTTCGCTGATAAACCCGCGCAGGCGGTTTTCGACCGTCACCCGGGGCCGCACTTCTTGTGCGGTTCGTGGGCGATACTCCTGCAGGCGCTCGAGGGTGAGCAACGACTGCATCACTGCCGGATAATCGCGATGCTGCGCCGCTTCCTGCGTCAGGCGCACATAGGCCGCGCCGAGCTGCGTCTGCAGCTCCATCGATTCTTCACTGCAGATCCGCATCCCTACGGCGC
This sequence comes from Terriglobia bacterium, assembly GCA_020073185.1. NCBI lineage: Bacteria > Pseudomonadati > Acidobacteriota > Terriglobia > Terriglobia bacterium. Next base: position 20,139 of record JAIQFT010000060.1, on the reverse strand, counting down.
GCAACGCGCTCAACAGCAGATCAGACGACACCTTGGCGTACAGGTCGGCCAATTCGCTGACGGCGGCCGCGGTCGTGCGCCGCGCCTGTAAGTCGGAACCGCCCAGTTGCCGCAGCCAATTCCGCAAGATGGCGTCGGCCATGGCGTTCTCGCCGCGCCCCAGGAGTTCTTCAATGTACGATCGAACGTTGCGCGCTGGAATGCACCACGCATCTGCCGACAGCAGCACGCTCTTCTTTCCCTGCTCCGGGACAGTCGCCCAGAATTTGCGGTCCAGCACGTCGGCATAGGACTCTACCGCCACGCCGGCCCGCGTCAACTTGTCTTCGCGCGCGGAAAGAACGCTGCGCAGCGAGTCGATCTCGCGCCCCATGCGCTCCATCAATTCATGCACCGCGTTCACTTTCACGTCGCCACGCTCGAACTGCTGTAATGCGAAACGGATCGCCAACCGTTCCGCCAGCCTCTTCAGCGTGTTTGTCCCCAGGCCTTCATCCTCGCCCTCGACCGGGATTGACAGCATGACTTTGCGCAGTACACGGCACGCGTCCTTCTCCTGCGCCAATTCGCGCATCACCGACGACTCCGCGTCGGCCTTGCCTCTCAGCGCGGCCACGCTCGCCAGCAGGCGCAAGGTCTTGGTGACCGATTCCTCCTCAAACACCTCGCCGCCGGGGCCGCCTGAACCGGAGCCGGATCCGCTGCCGCTACCGTTTCCGCTACCGTTACCGCTTCCGCTTCCTTGCCCGTCCCCCCCGCTGTTGGAACCTTCGGCGGCCGCAATCAATTGCAGAAGCTTTTCCGGGTCTTGCAGCCAAGGCATCAGATGATCGGATCGCTCGGCCAAGGTTCGCGCCGTGAGCTGCTCCGCGACGCCGGTGGCGGAATCTTGCGCCACAAAGACGATTTCATTCACTCTGATGGCGTTACAGTCGCCGATCGCGGCCTTCAACTGCTGCGTCAGTTGGGAGGGTTTTCCGCTGCAGAACGCACCGCAAAATCGCTCAAATTCGATGGGTTGTATTCCGTAGGAGAAATGCAGGCTGGCGATGCCGCTGGTGGTCAGCAGGGATGCGAACATGCGTTCCGCATGTCCTCCCATCGGCATGCCATCAAGCAGCAACTTGCCGTCGGCGGTGGCCAATAGCAGGCCGGTTTCCGGCGCCGCGGCGCGCTGCAATTCGCTCCAGGCGATGTCCATCTGCCCGCGCGTACGTTGATGATCCAGACCGTACAGGCGCGCGTACTTGAGCAGGATGTTCAGGCTGTGCGCGAAGGCCATGGCGGATTCTACCTGCGACATCTCGCTCATCGGTACCCTCCTCCGCTGCCCATAAAGGCCCAACCAATGGAGTGCACTGCAGGGGCCAAACGCTGGCTTAAGCAAGTTGCTGGAAAATAGCGGCTTACGTGGAAATTCGAGTGGTCAACGTGAGACGTTGGGGAGATCGGCGAATCAAATTGAGACAGAAAACGTGGCTCCCTCCTCACGTCGGCAGTTCAGCACTCCGCAAGAGACAGAAACCCAGCTCGCGTGTCGAAGATTGCAGCTGAAAACGATTTCCAATTTCGTTTTAGTGCGCCGCTTTCACCCCTGGCCTAGAATCCGCACCATGCAGACCGCGCCCCTCAATCCGCAGTCCCTGCACGACACGCGCTATGCCATGCGCTTGTCGCTCATCTTCGGCGTGGTCATGCTGACTGGAAAAGTCGGCGCCTATCTGCTCACCGGTTCCGCTGCCATCCTCTCCGATGCCGCCGAATCCATCATTCACGTGGTGGCGGTAACATTCGCCGCCTTCAGCCTGAACCTAAGCACGAAACCCGCGGACGATCGCTTTCTCTACGGTTACGAGCGGATCACGTTCTTCTCCGCCGGTTTCGAGGGCGCCATGATCGTCATCGCCGCCATCGCCATCATCTGGACGGCGATTCACAAGTGGCTGCACGGCCTGCAACTCCAGAATCTCGGCGCCGGCGCGCTCTTCGTACTCGCCGCATCGGTGATCAACGCCGTCCTCGGCTGGTATCTGGTGCGTACCGGACGCCGCAACCACTCCCTGATCCTGGAGGCCAATGGCAAGCACGTCCTGACTGACAGTTGGACCAGTTTTGGCGTAGTCGGCGGCCTCGGCCTGGTGTTGCTGACCGGTTGGAGGCCTTTCGACCCGTTGTTCGCCATCGCGGTGGCGATCAACATCCTCTGGTCCGGCGGACACCTCGTCTGGCGCTCCGCCCGCGGCCTGATGGACTATTCCGACCCCGACACCGGCTGCAAGCTGCGCGAAAAACTCGATCAGGTCTGTGCCCGCCTCGGCGTGGAGTACCACGGCGTGCGCTTTCGCACCACCGGCTACACGCTGATGATCGAGGTCCACCTGCTGTTCCCGTACGAAGTGTCGGTCGGGGAGGCGCACACGATTGCGACGCAGGTGGAAGAAAGCCTGCCCAAGGTGCTCGGTGTTCCGGCGCAAGTGATCACGCATCTGGAAGCGGCGGAGGACCACCAAGTCGTCCACCGCGACGAGCACTACACCGGGCGGCCCGGTTGACCTCCCATTTCGGTCCTGAAGAAGCGGAGCGACGCGTGTATTTTGCCCGGATAAGGCCATTGTGGACCATACTGTGATGTTTTCCGTTAGGGGTCCTTCCGCGATTTCTCAAAGGAGCTGCCGACCATGATTACTCGCGCTGTTAACGTCAAGACCAGGCCCGGTAGGGCAAAGGAACTCTGCCGTAAGCTGCACGAAGACGTGCTTCACATCCTGAAAGCGCATCCCGGCTTCATCGATGAAATCGTTCTCATCGCCGACCACGACAAGGACGAGGTGCTCGCCATGAGTTTCTGGAAGACCAAGGCCGACGCCGAGGATTTTCAGAAGAAACACTTTCGGCACATCAGCGAAATGATCGAGCACCTGACGCACACCGCTCCCAAGGTGCAAATCTACGACGTCGAAACATCCACCGTGCACCACGTGGGGAAAGGCAAGGCTGAGCCGGCGCTGGCGAGTTATTAACCTCGGATCGTCATCAGTTCTCACGGAGAAAAGATACGCGGAGATCGCCGGCGATCTCCGCGTGATTTTCATTTTCGCTTTGTCGTTGTTTTTCCGATCCGTGTTTTGCGGTGGTAATCCGCGGTTTAAGGCATTACCGCAGTACCGCCGCAACGTCGCCGCGCTTTAGCATTTCAGCGACGCGAGCAAAATCCGCTGCCATGCTGCGGTCGTGCTCCAGAGGAGGACAGACGGCGCGGAGGGCGGCTATCGCCTGCTGGGCGCGCCGGCCTGGTTTCAGCGGAGCCAAGAATTCCAGCGCCTGCGCCGCAGAGATCGCCTCGATCGCGAGGACGTTGAGAGCGTTGCCAACGATTTTCTTCAGCTTGATCGCCGCCGTCATTCCCATGGAAACGTAATCTTCCTTATTGCCTGACGTGGTGATCGAATCCACCGACGCAGGGTGCGCCAGAATCTTGTTCTCGCTGACCAGCGCCGCGGCCGTCACCTGCGCCATCATGAATCCGGAATTCAGTCCCGCACCGTTGGCGAGGAATGGGGGAAGTCCCTCATTGAGCGAGGGATTGACTAGGCGCTCGATGCGGCGCTCGGAGATTCCCGCCAGCGCGCTGAGCGCGATGCCAAGAAAATCGAGCGCGAATGCTACCGGTTCACCGTGGAAGTTGCCGCCGGAGAGAATGTCGCTGTGTGCCGCGGCAGAATGCGGCCCACCAACCTGCTTGGGTGCGACAAACACCAGCGGATTGTCCACCGCCGCGTTCATCTCCACCTCGATGACCTGCAAGCAGTATGCCAGCGCGTCGCGCACCGCACCGTGCACCTGCGGCATGCAGCGCAGCGAGTAGGCGTCCTGCACGCGCCCGCACTCGCGGTGCGACTCGCGAATCGCGCTGCCTTCCAGCATGCGGCGCAGATTGGCGGCGCTGCGCGTCTGGCCGGCATGGGGACGCACCCTCTGAATGCGCTCGTCGAAGGCGACGTCGGTGCCGCGCAGCGCATCGGCCGACAGGGCGCCGATCACATCGGCTGAATCCACCATGGTCTGCGCCGCCAGCAACGCCAACGCGCCCAGGGCGACCATGGCCTGCGTGCCGTTGATGAGCGAGATGGCTTCCTTGGCTTCCAAAGTCAGTGGCTTGATGTCGGCGTGCCGCAGCGCTTCCTTCGCGGAGTGTCGCCGCGCGTGCGGATCGCCGGCGCGGCGCGGCCGCCGTGAGTTCGGCCCGCAATACCAGGCTTCACCTTCGCCGATCAGCACCAGCGCGAGATGAGCCAGCGGCGCCAGGTCGCCACTGGCGCCGACGCTGCCCTGCGATGGAACCACGGGATGTACGCCGCGGTTGAGCATCTCGCAGAGCGTGTCGATCACCGCGGTGCGCACGCCGGAATGCCCCTTGGCGAGCGAGTTGGCGCGCAGCAACATCATGGCGCGCACTTCCTCTTCGCTGAGTAGCTCGCCGACACCGACTGCGTGCGAGCGCAGCAGGTTGACCTGCAGTTCGCGGATCTGCGAGGGCGCGATGCGAACGTCAGAAAATTTGCCGACGCCGGTGGTGACCCCATAAGCGACTCGGTTGCTCTCGACGAACTCTTCCACCACGCTGCGCGCGGCCTGCACGAGTTGTCTGGCGTCCGGGTCGAGCAGCACGGGACGGCGCTCGTAGACCGCTTCGCGCAGTTCGTCGAGGGTGAGATCGGAGCCGTTGATGTGGAGCGCTTTCATGTAGCCCTTATCCGTTAGCCATTGGCAGTCAGCTCAGGTTTCCAATTGCCGGCGTCCGCCAACGGCCACAGGCCAATGGCTAACGGCCAGTTTTCACCGCCCGCCGGAACGCTTCCCAGTACTTTTTCGGCAGCGGCCGCTTGTTCAAGTTCGCGTCGGTGACGATGTGCGTCGTCTCGCCCTCCGCCAGCAGCGTGCCGTCGCTTTCGCGGACGGCTTCGTACGCGAAGTGAATCAGCGATTCGCGCACGTTCTTCAGGTACGTGCGGACCGTGATCTCATCATCGTACCGCGCCGGCGCTTTGAAGCGGCAGCGCGCGTCCACCACGGCGATGAAGCACTGGTCCTGGCGCTCCATTTCTTTATAAGTGAAGCCGAGTTGGCGAAGCAGTTCCACGCGGCCGACCTCGAACCAGATGAAAAAATTCGAATGATAGACCACGCCCATCTGGTCGGTTTCGGCGTAGCGGACGCGGAGTTTGGTTTCGTTAATCATCCTAGGAAATTGTCATTCCGCGCCGACTACCCTACCTGCTTTTCCACTCTGGTTTGCGCTTTTCGAGAAAGCTCGTCACCCCCTCGCGAAAGTCTTCCGTGGTGCGGATGCGAGCATTGTCTTCGACTGCCTGGGCGATTTGCTCATCCAGCGATCGCGCCAGGAAGCCGTTGATCAGCTTCTTGGTCAGGCGCACCGACGACGGGGAATTTTCCAAAAGCTGGGCCGCCAGTTCGCGGGCGCGCGGCATGAGGTTTTCGGGGGCGACGACCTCGTTGACCAGCCCGTAGCGGTGTGCCTCGGCGGCGTCGAACAGACGTCCGGTGAGCAGAAGGTCGCGCGCGATCTTGTGCCCCACCTGCCAGACGAGGATCGACGACACGATCGCGGGCACGAAGCCTATCTTCACTTCCGTGTAACCGAACCTTGCTTCCGGCACGGCGAGCGTGAAGTCGCACATGGTGGCGATGCCGGTGCCGCCCGCGATGGCGGCGCCGTTGACGGCAGCAATGGCCGGTAGCGGGAATTCGTAGATGCGGCGGAAGATCTGCGCCATGCGCGCCGAGTCCGCGACGTTCTCTTCGTGCGTCTTGCCGAGCAGGCCTTTCAGTTCTTCCAAGTCGAGCCCCGCGCAAAACGCTTTGCCGGCGCCGGTGATGATGAGCACTTGGGCGTGGGAGCGCTCAACCTCGTCCAGCGCCGACATCAATTCCGCAAGCAACTCGAAGCTGATGGCGTTGCGCTTCTCGGGACGGTTGAAGGTGATGGTCGCAACGCGGTCTTCGTGGGCAAGTGTGAGCGTGTGGTAGGGCATAAAAGCGAACCACGGATTTTCACGGATTCACACGGATAAAGCAAACCAACAATGCAACCCGTGAAACATTCGTGGCGATCCGTGGTCAGGCCTTGTGTTTCGCCGCGATGTCGGCGTTCATTCGAAGCACATTGTCGAACGGCTTGCGGATGGGCACTTCCGCGCCGCGTTGCGCCAGCGCTTCCAGGACATTTTCGGTCGGAATATTGCCGACGAGTTCGTCCTGGGCAAAGGGGCAGCCGCCGAGGCCGCCGATGGCGGAATCGAAGCGCCGGATGCCGGCGTCGTAGGCGGCGAGAATTTTGTCCAGCGCTTCCGCGGGCCGGCTGTGCACGTGAACGCCGATGTCGAGATAGTCGTAGCGGGCGAGCACGGCGGCTACGAGCGCGCGAACCTGCTCGGGCGTGGCGAGGCCCACGGTGTCGGCCAGTGAGATGGAACGAGTGCCCGTCTTTTCGATCAGGTCCACGGCCACGAGAACCTCTTCGGCGCTCCACGGATCGTTGTACGGATTGCCGAACGCCATCGAGATGTACACAACGACGTCGAGCCCGGCGGCGTCGGCCTTTTCCTTGATTTTTTCCAGCGTGTCGTAGGCGTCTTCCAGCGTCTGGTTCTGGTTCTTCTGAAGAAACGTGGGCGAGACGGAATATGGAAAGCCGAGAGTCTGCACAGCTTCGGTGGCAACGGCGCGTTCGGCGCCCTTTTCGTTGACCACGATGCCAATGATCTCGAAGTCATCGGGCGGATCAATCTGCTTGAGCACCTCTTCCGAGTCGGCCATCTGTGGCACGGCCTTGGGGGAGACGAACGAGACGGCGTCAATGTGCTTGAACCCGGCGCCGATCAGCGCGCGCAGGTAGGCAGCTTTGACCTCGGTGGGGACTTGCCCCTTGAGGCCTTGCCAGGCATCGCGGGGACATTCGATAAGCTTGAGGTTGTCGGTCATCGGTTATCGGTTGTCGGTGAAAGACCAGTTTGCCGCGGATGAACGCGGATCACAATGCCGCTCCGTCGATTCCGCGGGTAAGGTAACGCCCCGAGGGCAACCGAAGGCAAAGGAACGCCCGGAGGGCGATTGAAGGCAGCCCAGCGATTCACCACCCCAAGCCCGGAGGGCGATTGATGGTAGCCCAGCGATTCATCGCTGGGAAGAGATGCAACAGTTACGTTCGAGTCCGGCAGGACGATTGAGAACTCATCCGAACACGTCATTGGGATCAAAATCGAGTCCGCTCTTCTTTAGCAACTGAAGCAGTTCTTCCTCAAAAGTGCGTTTTGCATGGTGTTCCTTCTGGTTGTAAATGTAACGCATGACAGCATCCTTGTGGGACGCGCTCACGCTCAACGCGGCGTAGCCCTCCTGCCAGGCAAAGCGGCATGGAAGATTCTCGTTGCACCATTTGGAGGAGCCGCCCTTGATCAGTTGTACAGCCTTGGCCAGAGGCATGGTGGCCGGAATCGCCAATAAGGCGTGGGCGTGGTCGTCTGTGCCTCCCACGGCCACCGCCGTGAATCCATTTTTGCGGGCGATTCCGCCCATGAATGCCCATAAGCGGGGCCGGCGATCTTCCGGGATGAGCTTCTGCCGTCCCTTGGTGCTGAAGATCACGTGCACGCGATTGTTGACGAGAGCATGCGGCATTGTTTTTCAACCGTCCTGCCGGACTGACCGGGTTTTGGGATTGCGTACCCAGCGATGAATCGCTGGGCTGCCATCAAGCGTCCCCGGGGGACGCGGGATCAGGTCCAGGCTCCCGCCGCGCGGACGAATCCGAGTTTCTCCAATCTGCCGCGGATGAACGCGGATTGCATTATTCGCCACTTATCACATGAAAGTTGTAGGCGATGGCCCCAATTGCCACCACTATCAGCGACCACATGAACAATGCCGTGTGCAAGGACCACCTCTTTCGTGTTTGAACAATGGCAGTCACAACTGCTGCAACAATGCCAATAAGGGAAATTGCAGACAACACAGCCCAAGAGAGACTGAGGGCGCGGGCGGTCAGTGTCTCTTTGCGCCACCAGACCGAAGCGGTGAGGATGAGAAAAAGGCTAGCCAATGCCGGAGCGCATAGACCGACAACCCAGTATTGGGTTGTTGCTCCTCTTTGCTTATCATCAGCGTTCATCTGCGTTGATCAGTGGCCAATTGTTTTCGATCACCAGATTACGTGATCAGGTTTGCAGCACTCCCACCTTGAACTCCGCTACGTCGGGGTTGAGCGCGGCGGCTTCCAGGGCGCGGGTGATGGCGTCCCGCGTCTCCAGCGGATCAATAATCTTGTCGATCCACAGTCGGGCGGCGCCGTAGCGCGGGTCCGTTTGTTCGTCGTAAGTTTTCTTCACCGAGTCGAACAGCTCTTTTTTTCCCTCGTCGCTGAGCTTCTTGCCGCCGCGCTCCAGTTGCTTGATCTTGATCTCCACCAGCGTGCCCGCCGCCGAATCGCCGCTCATGACGGCGTAGCGTGCGGTCGGCCAGGCGAAGAGGAAGCGCGGATCGTAGGCCTTGCCGCACATGGCGTAATGTCCCGCGCCGAAGGAGCCTCCGATGATCACGGTGATCTTCGGCACGACGGAATTGGACACGGCGTTCACCATCTTGGCGCCCGCCTTGATGATGCCGCTCCACTCCGCGTCGCGTCCGACCATGAAGCCGTTAACGTCGTGCAGGAAGACGAGCGGCACCAGGCTCTGGTTGCAGTCCATGATGAAGCGCGCGGCCTTTTCCGCCGACTCGGTGTAGATGACGCCGCCGAACTCGACGCGCTTGTGCCCCGACTCGTCGGTCTGCTGCTGGTGCTGTTTCTGGTTGGCGACGATGCCGACGGCGAAGCCGCCGATGCGGGCGTAGCCGCAGATCACGGTCTTGCCATACTCGGCGCGGTACTCGTCGAAGCGGCTGCCGTCCACGATGCGCGCGATGATCTCTTTCATGTCGTATGGCCGCGCGGGATCGGATTCGTAGATCCCGTAAATCTCTTCGCCGGGGTAGAGCGGCGGCTCGGGCTTCCTGCGATCGTAGGGCGAGAGGCGGCGGTAGCCCATCTTCTCCACCAGCGAGCGGATGCGCGCGAGGCAGGCTTCGTCGTTGGGCTCGTGATAATCGATTGTGCCGCTGATGGCGGAGTGCATGGCGGCGCCGCCGAGAGTTTCCGCATCCACCTTCTGCCCAATCGCTGCCTGCACGAGCGCGGGACCGGCAAGGAACAGGCCGCTGCCGTCGGTCATGAGGACGTTGTCGCACATCACCGGCAGATATCCGCCGCCGGCAACGCACATGCCCATGATGGCGGCGATCTGAGCAATTCCCATGGCGGTCATGACGGCGTTGTTGCGGAAGACGCGGCCGAAATCGTCGGTGTCGGGGAAGACATCCTCCTGCAGCGGAAGAAATACGCCGGCCGAATCCACCAGATAAATGGTCGGGATGCGGTTCTCGATGGCGATGTTCTGCGCGCGGATGACCTTCTTGGAGGTCATAGGGAAAAACGCACCCGCTTTCACCGTGGCGTCGTTGACGATGAGCATGAACAGGCGGGTGTGAATGCGGCCGAGGCCGGCGATCACGCCTGCCGCCGGTGCCCCGCCCCACTCCTCGTACATCCCGAAGGCAGCGTAGGAGCCAAGCTCGAAGAAGTCGCTGCCGGTATCGATCAGCAGGGCGAGACGCTCGCGCGCGGTGAGGCGCCCCTTTTTGTGCTGCGCCTCGATCGCTTTGGCGCCCCCGCCGGCGCGGATCTTTTCTTCCTCGTTGCGGACCGCGGCGACCAGGTCGGCCATGGCGCGCATGTTTTTCTCGAAGCGCACCGAAGTGGCGTCCACGCGCGATTGGATCACGTTGTTGGCGGGCGCGGTGGTGGTTTGCTCGGGACGGTCTGCCATCAAGGGGTCACCGGAAACTGGTTACGGTATAACACACCGGGCAAGAGGCTCAAGGACGCAAGACTGAACCACAGATCGCCGCGGATGAATACGGATCGGAATCGTTTCTCTTGCTTGACCGTGCTGATTCGCGGGATCCGCGGTGAATCTTGGAAGTGCGCCAGGCGACCAGTTCACAGCGAGGCGACGGGTATGGCTGCGAGGTCGTCAACCAGTCCGACTTCCTTTTGCAAAAACGGCTCGCCGTAGGTGACGCCGGCGAGCATGCCGTAGAAGCGCGCCATGGTTTCCAAACGCGTGCGGATTTCGGCATGCTTGGGAAATAGGCCGCCGCCTACCGGCTGATCGGAGTATTGCGACTGGTAGGCCATCAGCGCCTCGAAGCGCGCTTGGAAATGCTCGCTGATGTCCACGACGAAGGTGGGGCGGATATCGTAATAGAGAGTCGCGTAAACAATCTTGAACGGGCGGTGCGGGAGCGAGTTGCGCGTTGCGAGTTCCGCGTTGAGAGTGGAAGAGAGTGTCACGCTGAGCGAGTCGGCGCGAACGGCGGACAAATCAAGCTTCGCCAGGCCGGCGAGAAAGCACGCTTCGTAGCCCAGCGTCGAGCAGTTGTAATGGTCGGGATGGCGGCCCTGCCAGTAGGGAAGAATGACGACGCGCGGGCGCAGCGCGCGAATCATGGCGGCGACCTTCAGGCGGTTTTCCCAGGTGTTTTCGACGCGGACGTCGGGAATGTCGAGCGCGCCGCGCCAGGAAACCTTCAAGATGCGGGCAGCCTCGGCGGCTTCGCGCTCGCGATCCTGGGCGGTGCCGCGCGTCCCCATCTCGCCGCGAGTGAGGTCGAGGATAGCGGTGCGGCGTCCGAGCGCCGCCATCTTCAGCAGCGTGCCGCCGCAGGTTTGTTCGACGTCGTCGCGGTGGGCGGCGATGGCGAGGATGTCAGCCACAGAGGGCACAGAGGATCTTGATGGTTCGTTCATCTGCTTTCCGGATGCTTCATTGACTTCGGCTGCACGATTCCACGAACCGAATTAGAAAACCTCCGTGTCCTGTGTGGCTATTTCTTCCTTTCCACCAGGAAGCGCGCCAGTTCCTTCAGCGTGGTGGCGCGCTCTCCGAAGGGATCGAGTTGCGCGCACCCGGCGTTGACCAGTTCCGCTGCTTTGCGTTCCGACTCCTGAATCCCGTACAGCGCGGGGTAAGTCGCTTTCTCGGCGGCGGTGTCCTTGCCGGCGGTCTTACCCAACTGCTCGGAGGATTGGGTCACGTCGAGGATGTCGTCGGCGATCTGGAACGCGAGGCCGATTTTCTGGCCGAAACAGCGCAGGTGGGCGACATCGGACTGGTTGGCGCCGGCGTACAACCCGCCGGTCACGACGCTCGCAGTAATCAGCGCGGCGGTTTTCGACTTGTGAATGTACTCAAGCGTCTGCGCATCGGGTTTCTTGTGCTCGGCTTCGAGATCCATCACCTGGCCGCCAATCATGCCATCAACGGTGCCGGTGGCGTGCGCAATCTCCTCAATGACGAGGGCGCGCGCCTCGGCAGGGCAGGGAATGCGCGCCAGCACTTCGTAGGCGAACGTCTGCAGCCCGTCGCCGGCGAGAATGGCGATGGCGTCGCCGAAAACTTTGTGGCAGGTGGGACGTCCGCGGCGGAGATCGTCATTGTCGAGCGCAGGGAGATCGTCGTGGATGAGCGAATAGGTGTGCAGCATCTCCAGCGCGGCGCCGAGTTGTTCCACACCGAGCGGCGGCAGGGCGGCGATCATGCGCGCCGCCTCGAAGCACAGGATGGGACGCAGCCGCTTGCCGCCGGCGAAGACGCTGTGCCGCATGGCCTTGTGGATAGACGCAGGGTACTGCGACGCCGCGGGCAGCAGCCGTTCCAGCGCTTCGTCGGTGAGCGCGCGTCCTTTTTCCAGAATGTCCGCCAGCATAAACGCGCCAGTATAACAGTGCAGTTCTGAGTTCCGAGTTCCGAGTTGCGCCGAGCGGCAGATTGGCGGATATTACTGCCCCATGGCGACAGAAAGTTCGCATACATTCAAAAAACTGAAGCGCAGCCGGCCGCAGATGCCCAAGACTTACGGCATGCCAGCGGACAGCCAAGGCATGCTGTCATGGGAGCAAGTCGAGCAGAAAATCGCCGATGCGCACAATTACTGGGTAGGCACCACGCGTCCTGATGGCTCGCCGCACGCCATGCCGGTGTGGGCGGTGTGGTGGAACGGCGCCGTCTATTTCAGCACCGACCGCGGGTCACGCAAGGCGCGCAACATGATGGCTAATGCAACTAGGAGTTCCCCCGGCTCTGCCGGGGAGGCTCCCAAAGTTTGACAGTTCCGGGAGTATGCCGTCGCATTGTTTGCGCGTGCGATTGAGCAGCGTGTGTGTGCGTGGCGGTTTTGCAAGCGCACAGCTTTCACCCGTACTGCCTGGAGCGAGCGGTTTTGACTTTGGGTCGCGATCAGGCCCCTTTGAGGGGCCCGCGACCCGTAAAGCCTCCGGCTCTGCCGGAGGATACTTACTCCCGCCATGGCTATTCACCTGGAGATCCCAAGAGAAGTGGTGATCCTCGAGGGCATGGCGGAAGAGGTCACCGACCGCGCGATCCTGGGACCTCTCGATGACCTGTACCGGAAGAAATACGAAATGCGCCTGAGCGAGGCGCCCGGCGAACTGTTCCTGGTAAGGCTGAGGCCACACGTGGTGCTTGCCTGGACGGAAAAGGAATTTGCCACCAGCCCCACGCGCTGGGAGTTTACGAGCGACTAGCGAACGCGTATCTAATCTCCCGAAACCGATAACCACAGAGACACGGAGACATGGAGAAATCGGCAATTCAGTAATTTCGTGAATTGGCGATTTGTAGTCCACCACTTCAGTCCGGGCTCGCGATTCGGTTTCTAAATTAGCCGGTTATCTAACCACGAAATTTTGCGCGCCTCCGTGCCTCCGCGGTGGATGCTTTATAATTCGCGATTCGCGCGCGCGTTTGGGGTAACTCGTGGCGCGAGGTTGTTCACACGGAGGATTCATGCGGCGCTTCGCACCACTGGCAGTTTGCTTTACGTTGCTGTTGGTTATCTCGGCAAGTTCACAAGCGCCGCAGCGGAATGATCCGGTGACCACTCTAAGATCCTCGGCGCCGACCACCGAGCCGAGCGAGTCGCAGGGGCCGGAACAGCACATGCGCGGATTTTCCGCCGCCGACGCCCGTCCCGAGCGCGAGTGGGAAACGAAATTCCGCGCCATTCCGGACCCTGCTCGCACGCGCGACTACATGCAGCGGCTTTCCGCGCGGCCGCACCACGTGGGATCGCCCTACGACCAGGAAAACGCGCAGTGGCTGCTGAGCACGTTCAAGTCGTGGGGTCTGGACGCGCATATCGAGACCTTCGAAGTCCTGTTCCCCACGCCGAAGCAGCGCGTTGTCGAACTGCTGGAGCCGGTAAAATTCACGGCGAAACTGCAGGAACCGACGGTCGCGACAGATCCGACCTCGAACCAGCACGCCGAGCAGCTTCCCACCTACAACGCGTATTCCGCCGACGGCGATGTGAGTGGGCCGCTGGTGTACGTCAATTACGGCGTGCCGGCGGATTACGAGCAACTGGACAGGCTCGGAATTTCGGTGAAAGGGGCGATCGTGATCGCGCGCTACGGACAGTCGTGGCGCGGTATCAAGCCGAAGGTGGCGGCCGAGCACGGCGCCATCGGCTGCATCATTTATTCCGATCCGCGCGATGACGGCTACTTCGAGGGCGATGTTTTCCCCCAGGGACCTTTCCGCAACAAAGACGGCGTGCAGCGCGGCAGCGTGATGGACATGCCGGTGTATCCCGGCGATCCGCTGACGCCCGGAATTGGCGCAACCCCGGACGCCAAGCGCCTGCCGCTGAACGAGGTTAAAACGCTGACCAAAATCCCGGTCCTGCCGATCTCCTACGCCGACGCTACCCCGCTGCTGGAGAACCTTGGCGGGCCGGTTGCGCCGGAGAACTGGCGCGGCGCACTACCGTTCACCTATCACGTCGGCCCGGGCCCGTCGAAAGTGCACCTGGTGGTGAAGTCGAACTGGGACCGCAAGCCGGTGAACGACATCATTGTGCGCATTGCCGGCTCAAAGTATCCGGATGAATGGGTGCTGCGCGGCAACCATCACGACGGCTGGGTCAACGGCGCGGAAGACCCGATTTCCGGTCTGGTCGGCGAGATGGAGGAACTGCGCGGCATCAGCGAACTGCTGAAGCAAGGCTGGAAACCGAAACGAACCCTTATTTATGCCGCGTGGGACGGCGAGGAGGAAGGCCTGCTCGGCTCCACCGAGTGGGCGGAGGCGCACGCGCAGGAGTTGCAACGGCACGCCGTCGCCTACATCAATTCCGACGGCAACAGCCGCGGATACTTGATGCTGATCGGCTCGCACACGCTGGAACAATTCCTCAACGACGTGGCGCGCGACATCACCGACCCGGAGAAAAACATCTCGGCGTGGAAGCGCGATCAGTTGCGGCGCATCCAACGCGCGACGGAACGACAGCAGGGCCAGACGCAGAGGCGCAGTGGCCGTCCCAGGTCCTCGGAGCAGTCGGTGGAAGAACTGCGCACGAAAGGCGTATTGCACCTGGACGCGCTGGGCTCGGGGTCGGACTACACCGTGTTTCTCGACCACCTCGGCATCGCGTCGCTGAACATCGGCTACGACGGCGAAGACGACGGCGGCATTTACCACTCCATTTACGACGATTTCTACTGGTACACGCACTTCTCCGACAGCGATTTCGTGTACGCGCGCGCGCTGGCGCAGACCGGCGGCACGGCGATGATGCGGCTGGCCGACGCCGAACTGCTGCCGTTCAACTTCGGCGCCTTTGCGACCGCAATCAAAACCTACGTGGACGAACTACAGAGGCTCGCTAGCGACGAGCGCAACAAGATCGTGGAGCGCAACCGCGAGATTGACGAGGGAATGTTCACCGCGACCTCGGACCCACGCAAGCCCTACGTCCCGCCGTCGAAGGAAGCCGTTCCGCCCTTTCTGAGTTTTGCTCCGCTGCAAAACGGGCTGGACGCATTGCAGCGCAGCGCCGATCGCTATGACGCCGCGTTGCAGAAGGCGCAGCAGAATGACGGTGCGGCGTTGGCGAAGAGCTCTTTCGCCAGTGTGAACGCCAAGATCATGCAGAGCGAGCGCGCCATGACCTTGCCCGACGGGTTGCCTAATCGTCCCTGGTTCCAACACCAGATCTACGCGCCGGGTTATTACACGGGATATGGCGTGAAGACGATTCCGGGCGTGCGCGAAGCCATCGAGCAGAAGCAGTGGAAGCAGGCGGAGGAGCAGATGGCGCGCGCGTCCCAGGTATTGCAGAACGAGGCGAAGGTGATCGAAGCGGCTGCGGCGGCGCTGGAGAACGTGGCGAAGTGAAAAAATCAGCCGCAGATTTACACGGATGAACACAGATCGGAAATTCTTTGCATTCGATCCGTGGAGATCCGTGGCAATCCGTGGTGCATTTTTGCGCTGCACACGCGAGCGCGCGTGTGCCACACGCCAGTTATTTTCCGGCCTGCGCGGCCGCCGGCTTTTCCATTCCCATCTGCGAGAGCACGAAGGCGTAGTCAAAGGCAATTTCCTTCAAGTAATCGTAGCGCCCCGAAGATCCACCGTGGCCCGCGGCCATATTGGTCTTCAGCACCAGCGGATTGCTATCGGTCTTGAGGGTGCGCAACCTGGCGACGTATTTCGCCGGCTCGTGGTACATCACCTGGCTGTCATTGAACGAGGTCTTCACCAGGATGGTCGGGTAGGCCTTCTTCTCCAGGTTGTCGTAAGGCGAGTAGCTGCGGATGTACTTGTACTCGTCCGGCTTGTTGGGATTTCCCCACTCCTCATATTCAGCGACCGTAAGAGGCAGGGAAGCGTCGAGCATGGTGTTGACCACGTCGACGAACGGCACCTTGGCGATCACGATGCGGAACAGGTCGGGGCGCATGTTGGTGACCGCGCCCATCAGCAAGCCGCCGGCGCTGCCGCCCTGCACCACCAGATTTTCCTTCGAAGTGTACTTGTCGGCGATCAGGTATTCCGCCGAATCGATGAAGTCGGTGAAGGTGTTTTTCTTGTTGAACATCTTGCCGGCATCGTGCCAGGGCTTGCCCATGTCGCCGCCGCCGCGAATGTGCGCCACGGCGTAAGCAAAGCCGCGATCCAACAGGGGCAACATGTTGGAGCTGAAGGTCACCGGGATGGAAATGCCATACGATCCATAGCCGGTCAGGAACAACGGATGCGTGCCGTCTTTCCGGAAGTCCTTGCGGTAGACGATCGAGATCGGAATACGCGTGCCGTCTTTCGCGGTGGCCCACAGCCGTTCCGACTTGTACTTCGCCGGATCGTAGCCGGGCACTTCCACCTGCTTGAGCAGCTTGGAGGTGCGCTTCTCCAGGTCGTAGTCGAACACCGAGCTCGGCGTCACCATGGATTGGTAGCTGTAGCGGTAGAGCTTGGTGTCGTATTCGCGGTTATTGTTGGGGAAGGCCGAGTACACCGGCTCGGGAAACTCGATGCGGTGCGTGGCGCCGGTCTTGAAATCCACGATGGTCAGGTGGGGCAAGGCGTTTTCGCGCTCCACCCGCACATAGAAATCCTGGAATACGTCGATGTTGCTCAACATCACTGCGGGCCGGTGCGGCACCAACTCCTTCCAGTTCTTCTCGCCGGGATCGCCGATGGGCGCCGTCGCCAGGCGGAAGTTGCGGCCCTTGTCGTTGGTGCGGATCAGGAACTGGTCACCGTGGTCGTCGACGTAGTACTCGTGTTCCTGGCGGCGCGGATTGATAAGCTTGAACTCGCCGGTCGGTTGATCCGCGGCCAGGAAGCGCATTTCCGACGTGGTATGGCTGCCGATCTCCAGCAGGATGTACTTGCGGCTGCGCGTGCGGTGCACGCCGACGTTGAAGCGCTCGTCTTTCTCTTCGTAAATCAGATCGTCCGGTTTGCCCGAGCCGAGCATGTGACGATACAGGCGATAGTGCCGCTTGGCGGAATCTTCCACGGTGTAGAACAGCGTCTTGTTGTCGGCCGCCCAGGCGACGGAGCCGACCTTCTCGGCAACGTCTTCCACCAGCGCGCCGGTGCGCAAGTCCTTGACGTGCAATTTGTACTGGCGAAAGCCGGTGTTGTCGGTGGAATAAGCCAGCAGGTGGGCGTCGTCGCTGACCTGCATAGCGCCCACGGCCATGAACTTCTCTCTCTTGGCTAGTTCGTTGACGTCTACCGTGACCTGCTCCGGCGCGTCCAAGGATCCGGCCTTGCGGCAATAAATCGGATACTGCTTGCCTTCCTCGGTGCGCGAGTAATACCAGTAGCCGCCCTCGCGATAGGGAACCTGAACATCGGTCTGCTTGATGTGTCCGAGCAGCTCTTTGTAGAGCGACTCCTGGAGCGCTCCGGTGCCGTTCATCACCGCGTCGGCGTAGACGTTCTCGGCATTCAGGTAAGCGGCTACCTCGGGATTCTGCTTGTCGCGCAGCCAGAAATAGTTGTCAATGCGGGTATCGCCGTGAACCGTGACGTCCTTGGCCACCACCTTGGCAACGGGCGGCTTGGGCGCTTCGGTTTTATCGGCGGAAAGTGCGGGTGTGTCGGTCAGGAATGTTGTCATGAATACCAGAAACAGAAAGATAGCAATGCTCTTCATTGGATTCGCGGCTCCGGTGCAGGATTCGACGAGCTATAAGGGGAACAGCAAGTATATCGGGCAGGGGAGCGGGGTCAAGCGATTGGCGGAGAAACCTATTCAGACGGGAAATTCATCCCCTGCACGGCAAACTTTGTGCAACGTCTGCGACTTGAGGGCGGCAGGCGGACTCAGGGCACGAGGGCGAACGGCAATTGCTTACTGGCGAGTCTAGATTTCACGCTGTTCGCGCCGCCGTGGCCCCAGCACCATATCGACGGCTCGGCCCACGTCGGCAGGTCTTCCAGCCTTTTCAGCTAGGCCGTCCAAGGTTGTCAACTCGCGGGCCTCGAAGCCCACCAATTCACTGGCTATTGCTGCGAGCGCCTTTATGTACGTCTTGCAGTCTGTTACGTACAGAGCTTTCAGTCTCTTCTTGACGTTGCTGTCAAAGGCCGGGCCAATCCTCCCTTTTGTGACTAGGAGAATTGCTTTGCTAACACCGACCTCGGTTGCTTTGCCATTCAAGCAGAGACCACTTTCAAAAATTTGCCACAGACTGCAGATCGTGTCGGTTAGCAATTCGCCGGGAGCCTGAAAGGAACGGAGATTAGCTGATCCCATCAGTCCAAGCGGTTCAGTGGCGGAATCCAGTGTGCGTTGCAGTTCAGTAGCACAGCGCAGAGACTTCGGTCGGCAAGCCTGCCACTTGCCCATGATTCGTTTGAACTCGACTGCAACTTTCACAGGTATCGGGGCGGCTTGAAAATCGCAGCCCTCTGACGCGTGCACCCAAGCGCTCCAGTCCTTGACATAACGCATATCGAAGGCTTTGATCCGCTCCAACACTTGGGATGTCGTTAGGGTTCGCAGCATATTTTGTTTAGCATGAAAACTGCGCTGATGCCGTCATCGACATTGTGCTACGGCTTCGGTCCGGAATCGTCCGGCAACAACGAAAGAATAAGCCAGTACTCGACGATGGCCAAAACAAGCGACCCGAAAATAACCCAAGCGTTTATGTGTTGTCTGTGTGGCAAAAACAAGAACAGCCACACTACTAGAAACGACGGGAGCCATCTTCTCACGCGGTTACTTTCCATTTCTTAAGCCCGCACTTACGAGTTCGGCAATCGTCCAAATGTGATCCGTAATTCCAGCTTCCAGCGCTGGCGTGTCCCGAAGGCTCCTTGTGTATCCGACAGAAGTTGTAATAGGCGAAGTGTAGCGCACAAGCTGCTTTCAGGTTGTCGAGTTTTTTTGAGAAGGCATTCGCCAGCCGAGTGAAGCGGCAACCGCCATGCGCAGCGTAAGGTTTTGGCGTTCGACGTAGGAGGTGCAGATGTTCTGCGCGTGATCGGCCTGTCCCGCGAACACATCCTCAACGCCTCTGCGGTAAAAGTGAAAGCCATCCGTACTCCACCGCAGTTTTAGGACACTACGAGCGATTGCCGAATCGCAGAAGCGTATTGCGGACCTCGAGAAGCAGGCACAGCAGATTCCTGCGCGCTTAACGACACAGAAGAAGCTGACTGACAACGCACAGGTTCTCGAGAACTTGAAGGCAAGTCTGCTGACGCTCGAGAACAAGCGGACGGAGTTGCTGACCAAGTATCAACCTACCTACCCATTGGTCCTGGAAGTTGACAAGCAGTTGAGCGACACGCGTGCGGCCCTCGCGAAAGAAGAAGCGACGCCAGTGAAAGAAGAGACCACGGACCAGAACCAGACTTACACCTGGATCAGCGGCGAACTGGCGAAGGCAAAAGCGGATCTGGCTGGCTATGAGGCGCGTGAGACTGCCCTGAGTTCGGTCATCAATAACTACGAAGACCAGTCCAAGCAGCTCGAGCAACAGGGCATCGAGCAGGCGGACCTGGCTCGCACCGCCAAGGAAGACGAAGGCAATTACCTCCCCTACACCAAGAAAAAAGAGGAAGCTCGCATCGAAGATGCTCTCGATCGGAACCGTATGTTGAACGTTTCGATCGTGGAAACTCCTGTACTTCCGAGCATTCCAACTCGGTCTCCGCTCATCTTTGCCCTCGTGGGAATCCTGCTGGCGGCAGCGGTGAGCTTGGGCGTTGTCTTTGCGATTGATTATGCCGACCAGTCGTTCCGTACTCCTTCGGAAGTGATGAGCGAGTTGAGGATCCCGGTGCTTGCCGCAGTGCCTCTGCATTATGACTACGACAGCCGGACGTTATATGCAGGGAATGGAAACGGAAACGGGCACGGCCGTCTGGAGGCCGACTACGCACGATGTGCGGATATCACCCGCCGCTCGTCGTCGAATTTCTACTACGCCTTCATGCTGTTGCCCGCCGAGCGTCGCCGCGCACTCCACGCCGTGTATGCCTTCTGCCGTTTCATCGACGACATCGCCGATGATGAATCGGCGAGCGATGCGGCCTCGCTGCTGGCTCGCTGGCGCGAAGAGTTGGATCGCGTCTACGGCGGCGCGCCGACACGCGCAATCTCGCGCGCGCTCGCCGACAGCGCCCGGCA
>JAIQFT010000059.1 GCA_020073185.1 Terriglobia bacterium | reverse complement strand
CGTACGCCACCAAAATCCTCCGCCGCAGATCGTCGGAAAAGGCTCGTGCCATCAGCTGTATTCGCAGAGACCGCCAGCACCAGCAGCTTACGTCCAAACACTCATTCGCGGGTATATCTACTCGGGAACCGCTCTAGATCGACAATCGACAAGGCGTTGGATTCCTGCGCTTTGCGGCCCGAAGCCTGGAGCCTGGAGCCTGTTTGTTGTACTCTGGCGTGCCTTGGGATAGAGGTATGCGGCATTACGGCCTGCTCTTCGCCATCCTGCTAACTTGCGCTTGCAGCTTGGCGCAGTTCCCGCTCGGCGGCACCGCGCGTCAGCCCGACGCGCCCCGCCTCGTCGTCAACAATTATTGCCGCATGGATTACGCGGGCGGCCGCCTCGCCAAGGACACCTGGCCGCGCATGAAGATCCTCACCACCTGGAAGGAAAATCCCGACTGGAACGGCTTCACTATCGTATCGCAGTACGATATTCTTGCCGCCGACGAAGGATTCCGCTTCGCCACCGTCCGCGTAAAGTACGCTGTGCTCGGCCGTTTTCAGATCCGCCTGGGATACCTCGCCGAGCCCGGAAGCGAGGAGGTTTCGTTCCGTCTGAAAGATGTGGACGGCGCGTGGAAGATCGAGGATCAGGATCCCGCGATCAATCCGCACGTCTCCAAGGCGCGCGCCATCGCATGGCTGAAATCCTCTCTGGTCGCGGAGAAGGACACGGCCAACAAAATCATCCTCGAAAACGCGCTGCAGAAACTCGGCGCGAAGCCGTAGTGGGCCTTCATTTTCTGCCGGTGATGATCTGGGTTTTGGTCGAGGCACCGCAAATCGACAATCGCCCATGAAAAAGCCTCCGCGAACCGGAGGCCTTTTCAGCGACACCGTAAACCGAAAAGCTCTATTGCGCCACTCTCTGTCCGGCCCGCTCCGGCGCCGGAGTGCTCTGCACGAAGAAGCTGTGGTCGTAGAGGTTGCGATAAATGCGCCCGGCGATTTCCGCCGCTTTCGGGCCGAAGGTCGGTCGCCCGCCTTCCAGGAAAACCACCACCGCGATCCTGCCCACAGAGGTGTTGGCATAGGAGGCGAACCATCCGAAGCGCGTGCCGTTGTTCGAGCAGGTTCCGGTCTTGCCCAGCACCTGCTCCTCGCTGAAATTCCAGCGCACGCTTTGCGCCGTCCCGTACTGCACCGCGCCGGCCATGCCCGGCGCGACTTCCGGAATCAGTGGCCCGATATCGAGATACCGCTTCACCCGCGGCTCGAACGTCGCGATCTCTTCCGCCGTCGTCGGATGCTGCAGGTAATAGAGTGTGCCGCCATTGGCGATGGCCGATACCAGCGCACCCAGTTGCAGCGGCGTCAGGGAAATGCCCTGTCCGAACGAGCACATCCGGGCTACGCCGCCCAGCCGGGGGGCCAGCTCTTCATCCGGGAAGACGCCCAGGTGCTCGCCCTCGATGTTCCAGCCTGCCAGTTCGCCCAGTCCAAACTGGTGCGCGTAGTAGCTGACCTTCTCGAATCCCATCTTCCGGCCCAGCGCTTCGAAATAGGCGTTGTTGGAATGCGCCAGCGCTTGCGTCAGGTCCATGCGCGTGCGGCGGCCGAGTTGGATCTTGGTCTCGCGCGCGATCACGTTCTCGCTCAACGCCGCCAGCGCGACCGCGATCTTGATGGTCGAGCATGGCTCCCCGCCTTCCGAGAGCGCCCTCTTCTGGTTGACCATCGCCAGGATGCGGCCATTGTCCGGGTTGATCGCAACCACCGTGCCGTTCATGTTGGCGAGCGCGTCAATCGCCGCCTGCCGGACCACCGGATCCTCGCCGGCCGTGATGTCGCCCACCGTCTGGTCCTCAGTGACAAACGAGGACGCGCTGAAGTGCTCGTAGTATCGGTTCCGCTTCAGCCGATGGCCGTTGACCCACACGTACATGCTCGCGCGCCGCGACTTGCGTTTCTTGCCGATCTTCTTCTTCTTTGTTCCAGAGTTTTCAACGACGGATTTTGCTTTCGAAGTCTTGCGGGGCTTGGAAATGTTGGCTGCCGCTGCGCTCCAAGTCAGAAGCGCCACGACCGCCAGCACGAGAACTGCCTGAACTGCCAGAGAGCCTTTTTTCATGAGCGCCAAGGTTCCGTTCTAGAGTGTTCCAGCGCGGATACGCGTAAGGCATCAACTTCGCGCCGCGTACCAGAATTCCGGCTGGAACTCCAATGATGGTATGAGAGTTAGGGGTCTGATTACAATCCAAAACTGCTCCTTGCGCCGCCGGTTCCCAGTCATCCTCGCCGTTGAGATGCAGCGACTTAGCCCAGAATCTCGGCAGAACAACGACTTCCGTAATCTGCCTCAGTACAGCGGATTTCCGCCGCGAACCAATCTCGCTAACAGCGTAGTTTTCGGGGCTGGTGGCCGTTGGCCGGTGAATGCCTTCCGACACAGGGAAATTCCTCCGCGAACCCACCAATCCCTAGCCACCCGCCGCTTCTTCCACGGCCAGCAGTGCGACAAGCCACGTATACAATTGCAAATAACCGGCTGAGTTTGCATACTCCACCAGCAACTTACCGCCTATGAGTGATACCGCAGTTGCGCCCGAACGTACGCCCGGCGAAGGGCAGGCTGCGCCCGAGAAGGCATTGCGGCGGCCGGACGATCCCGCCGGCGACTTTTGGGGCGGACTGGCAGCGATGCTGGTGGCGCTGCCCTCGGCGATCGCGTTCGGGGTCACGATCTATGCGCCGCTGGGCGCGAGCTATGCCTCGCAGGGGGCAATCGCGGGAATTCTCGGCACCACGGCGCTCGGCCTGATCGCGTCAACCTTCGGCGGGACGAAGCGCCTGATCACGGCACCATGCGCGCCTGCGGTGGCAGTGCTCTCCGCGTTTGCCATCGAGATGACGCAGAAGGGCGTGGGGTCCTCGTCGGTGCTGCTGCTGATGGCGCTGGTGGCGTTGATGTGCGGCGTGCTGCAGGTGGCGTTCGGGCTGGTGGGGCTGGGACGGCTGATCAAGTACATGCCGTACCCGGTAGTAAGTGGCTACCTGAGCGGCGTGGGACTGATCATCATCATCAGTCAGGTGCCGAATTTCTTTGGCGTACCCGGCCGCTATCAGTTCTGGCAGGGGCTGCTGACGCCGTCGCTGTGGCGGTGGCAGAGCATCACGGTGGGGGCGGTGACGATCACAGTGATGGTGCTGGCGCCGCGGGTCACCAAGAAAGTTCCGGCGGCGATCCTTGGTCTGGCGTTCGGCATGCTGACGTACTTCGCGATTGGGTTGGCAGACCGGTCATTGCTGCTGCTGGCGGGCAACAAGTTCGTGGTAGGTCCTCTCATGGGTCCGCTGGGCGGCTCCGACATTGGATTCCTGGCGACGGCGGCGTCGCGGTGGAGGTCGATCGCAGGATTTGATCCGCATCAGCTCAAGCTGGTGATCACGCCGGCGCTGACGCTGGCGGTGCTGCTCTCAATTGACACGCTGAAGACCTGCGTCGTGCTGGACACGCTGACGCGCAGCCGGCACAACTCGAATCGAGAACTGATCGGGCAGGGGCTGGGAAACCTGGCTTCGACGGCGATCGGCGGCGTGCCGGGCGCGGGACAAATGGGCGCGACCCTGGTGAATATCTCCAGCGGCGGGCACACGCGGCTGTCGGGTGTGAGCGAGGGCGTGCTGGCGCTGGTGGCGTTCCTGATCCTCGGTACGCTGATCGCCTGGGTACCGATCGCGGCGCTGGCGGGAATCCTGATCGTGGTCGGAGTGAGGATGTTCGACCGGCACAGCCTGTACTTGCTGCGGTCGCGCTCGACCATCCTGGACTTCGTGGTCATCGTCACGGTGGTAGTGGTGGCGGAGGCGGTGAGCCTGATCGCGGCCTCCGGCGTAGGCGTCGCGCTGGCCATCCTGCTGTTTCTGCGGGAGCAGATCAGGGACTCGGTGGTACGGCGCAAGTCGTACGGAAACGAAAGATTTTCGAAGCAGATGCGACTGCCGGAAGAGATGGCGATCCTGGAGAAGCGGGGCGAGCGCACGGCGATTTTTGAGCTGCAAGGCAGCCTATTCTTTGGCACCACCGACCAGCTCTATACCGCGCTGGAGCCGGAACTGAAGAAGCGCGATTACATCGTGCTGGACATGCGGCGAGTGCAGTCGGTGGACTTCACCGCGGCGCACATGCTGGAGCAGATTGAAGACATGCTGTCAGAGCGGAACGGAGTGCTGATCTTCAGTCACCCGCCGCAACAGGCGCCCAGTGGCCAGGACATGGTGCACTACTTCAACCAAGTAGGACTGGTCAGGCAGGAACATCACGCACGGATTTTCGAGCACCTGGATGCTGCGCTGGAGTGGATCGAGGACCGGATCCTGAACGAGGCCAACCTGGAGCGCGAGCAGGAAAAGCCGCTGGAGATCCGCCACATTGATATGTTCCGGCAACACAAAGAGGAAACCCTGGCAGCGCTGGAGGCGGGAACGGAGATCCAGAGGTTCCAAGCAGGACAGAAGATCTTCTCCCAGGGGGATGCGGGCGACACGCTGTACTTTATCCGCCAGGGCTCGGTGCGCATCCTGATGCCGGTGGACGGCAAGACCGGGCATCACCTGGCGACGTTCGGGCGGGGAGATTTCTTCGGCGAGTTGACGTTCCTGGACCGCGCGCCGCGCTCGGCCGACGCGGTGGCGTATACGGATGTCGAACTGTACGTGCTGACGCGGCAGCGGTTTGACCTGCTTCGGGAAGAACACAGGATGCTGGCGCTCAACCTGATGGAAGGAATCGCCACCGCGGTCGCCGAGCGGCTGCGTAGGACGGACGTGGAGTTGCGGTATTTGAAGGAGTCGTGAGCGAAGTGTGCAGTGGTTAGTGGTCAGCAAACCCCTATGTAATTCTCCCTCGCCGCTCGATTGATCAATCCGTTCCTCAAGGGTTTTCTCTAGCTGCTCTCGTTACGCTTGCGGATGAAGGCGGGTACGTCGAGATCGTCTTCCTCGTAGTTTGTTTTCACCGTGCTTTTCACGTCGGCAAGGGACGTGTTCTCGCGCTGGGGCGCGGCACGCGGGGTGATGGGCGGCGAGACCGCGCCGGGCCTAGCGGCTTCGGCGGGCGGCTGCGGCTCGGCAGCGTTGTCGGCGGCGCGTGGTTCGGGACGCGGGGCAACATAGGCGGAAGCGGTGCGCGCCTGCGAGATGGCGGCGGCCGCAGCAGAGATGGCGCGCTCGTGGCGCTGCACGTGGTTATCGCCCTTGAAGCCGGTGGCAATGACGGTGATCTTTACCTCGTCCTTCATTTTTTCGTCGAGCACAGCGCCGAAGATGATGTTGGCGTCCTCGTGCGCCGCGCTTTGAATGATGGTGGAGGCTTCGTTCACTTCCGCCAGCTTCAGCGAACTGGATCCGGTGACGTTGATGAGGATGCCGCGGGCACCGTCAATGGCGCCGGCTTCGAGCAGCGGGGAGGCGATGGCGCGCTGGGCGGCGTCGGTCGCACGGTGGTCGCCCTTGCCGGTGGCGTTGCCCATGACGGCGTAACCCATGCCTGCCATGATGGCTTTCACGTCGGCGAAGTCGCGGTTGATGATGCCGGGGATGGTGATGATGTCGGAGATGCCCTGCACCGCCTGGCGTAGGATGTCGTCGGCGACGCGGAAGGATTCGAAGAAGCCGGCGTTCTGCGCGACGGCCAGCAGCTTCTCGTTGGGAATAACGATCATGGTGTCCACCGAGTCGAGAAGTTCCTGCAGCCCGCGCTCCGCCTGCGCCATGCGGCGTTTGCCTTCGAAGCCGAACGGCTTGGTGATGACGGCAACTGTGAGCGCGCCCATTTCGCTGGCGAGCGAGGCGATAATCGGCGCGGCGCCAGTGCCGGTGCCGCCGCCGAGTCCGGCGGTGACAAAGATCATGTCGGCGCCTTCCAGGGCTTCGATGATCTTGTCGGCGTCTTCGAGCGCGGCCTTGCGACCGACTTCGGGATTGGCGCCGGCCCCGAGCCCGTTGGTGAGCTTGACGCCGAGCTGGATGCGCACCGGAGCGCGCGACATCTCCAGCGCCTGCAGGTCGGTGTTGGCGGTCATGAACTCGACGCCCTCCAGGTGGGCGTCAATCATGCGGTTGACGGCGTTGCCACCGCCCCCGCCAATGCCAATGACCTTGATCTTGGCGCTGTTGCGCGCGTCTTCGTTGAATTGAATACGGATTCCGTCGGTGTTGTCGGTCATGTCAGTTTCCAGTTTCCGGCTCCCAGTTTCCAGTTTCCAGTGACCAGTTAAGCTCCCCGACGCACGAAGAGCGCTTTGAGTTTTGCTCCAAGGCCGTCGCTGCCGTGGGGGCCGTGCGCCAGGCGGGCGCGATATCCATAGAGCACCATGCCGATGGCGGTGGCGAATTCGGGCTCGGCTAGCGAGGCCGGCAATTTCGAAATCGGCGACGGGCAGGCGATGCGCGAGGGCTTGCGCAGCACCGATTCGGCGATCTCGGTCAGGTGCGGCAGGCGCGCGCCGCCGCCGGTCAGCACCGTGCCGGCGGCGCAGTCTTCCAGCACGCCCGCCTGGCGGAGATGGTCGCGCAGCAATTCGCACAGCTCGCGCGCGCGCGGTTCCAGGATTTCCCCGAGCAGGCGCTGCGACATCAGGCGCGAAGGGCGGTCGCCAACGCTGGTGACCTCGATTTCGTTGGCCTCCGGAATGCGCGTGACCACGGCGGAACCGAAGAGGCGCTTGATTTTTTCGGCGTCGGCCAGCGGCGTGCGCAACCCGACGGCAACGTCGTTGGTGAAGTGATCGCCGCCGACGGGCACCGCGCCGGTATGCGCGACCGCGCCTTCGTGGAAGACGACGATGTCGGTGGAGCCGGCGCCGATGTCGGCCACGCAGACGCCGAGTTCGCGCTCGTCGGTACGGAGGACGGAGTCGGCGCAGGCAAGCGCTTCGAATATCGTGTCATCCACGTGGACGCCGGCGCGGTTGAGCGCCGTGACCACGTTCTGCGTGGCGGTGGCGGCGGCGGTAACGACGTGGACTTTCACCTCCAGCTTGGCCGCCATCATGCCGGCAGGCTCATGCACGCCGGGTTGCTCGTCGAGGATAAATTCTTGCGGGAGCAGATGCAGCACCTGGCGGTCGGCGGGCAGGGCGATGGCACGGGCGCGCTCGACCGCCTGGCGGACGTCTTCGCGGGTGATCTCGCGCGGCTTGGCGCCCAGGACGATACCGCCTTGGCTGTTGAGGCCGCGAATATGCGACCCGGCAACGCCGGCGAGGGCGCGCTCGATGGGCGCGCCGCAGGAGTCCTCGGCTTCCTGCACGGCTTTTTGAATGGAGCTGACGGCGCGATCGAGATCAACAATGATGCCCTTGCGGAAGCCGCGCGACTCGACGCAGCCATGCCCGCAATAGCGCAGGCCGCTCTCGGTGATCTCCGCCACCAGTGCGCAGGTCTTGGCGCTGCCCACATCAATTGCGGTCAGTAGATTGTGATTCTGCTTGCCCATGGGCCCCAAAAAGAATTCGGTAATTGAGTAATTTTGTCATTGGGTAATCTTGTCGAAATCGTCTGACCTCGCCGTGACCGACTCGACCTGCATGTCTGGCGAATTTTCAAATTACCAAATTACGAAATCACCGAATTACAAAATGCGCACCTCTCACTTTTTTTTTGCCGCTCTCTTCGGCTTGGCCGCGGCTTTCGTTGGTGGCGGATTGCTCTCATCGGGATTCACGACAACCTGCTGATCGTATCGCAAGTCCACGGAACGAACTTTCTGCACCTGCTGGCGCCACTCCTGCAAGTGGGCGACGTAGGTCTTGAAGCGCGCCAAGTAATCAGAGGAGCCGAGGTGGACGAGGACGGCGCCGTCGGGATCGGAGGTGGTGATCTTGACGTCGTCGGGATCGGAGAGATCCACCTCGCTGATGCCCTGCGAGTACTGTGCGCCGCTGGAATCGAGATCGCGGATGAGCTGCGAATAAATTGTCATGCGCGCGGCGCGGGTGGAGAGCGGCTCGGCGCTTCCCATGCCGACAATCACCGGGAACGAGTATTTGCGCGCGGCGCCGGCGGGCAGGTCCATGACCACGCCGTGGGCATCAATCAGGGCGATCTTGGAGCCGATCTGGACGAAGGCGACGGGGGTGCGCTCGCGGATGTCGATTTTGATGCGGTTGGGCAGCAGGCGCATGACCGAGGCGCCTTCGACCCACGGAATTTCCTCGAGCTGCTTTTGCCGGTCGGCGAGCGGGATGAAGAACACGTTGCGGCCAATGTCGCCACCCATGACCTCCATGATTTGCGCGCGGCTGACGCGGCGAATACCGGAGACTTCGAGCTGGTCGCTGGAGTCAAGCCGGAAACGCCAGGATTGCGCGCCGTAGCGATAGGTGAGGAGAGAAATGCCCACGATTACGCCGGCGGCGGCACAAACGATGAGCGCGATTTTCAGCCGGTTGGCGGCTTTCTTCGGCAGCGGCCCACGGCGGACGGGAACGCGCTTTTGCGCGCGCAGAAATGCGGGCTCCTCTTCCGCATCCAGGTCGAGGAGGCGGGAGTCAAGAGCGTCGTCGAGGTCCTCACTCGCAGGGACGCGGGCGCGAGATGCAGCCGGATCGTCCGGAATCAGGGGACCGTTATTCCGTAGCATGAAGGGGTGAGCGTCGCGAAATCGCCGTGCTTGTCACTATAACTTTTTTTTGCCGGAATGCGGAGAGGGAAATTAAACAGGCTTCAGGCGTGTAGTTTTTCGGTTGTCGGTGGTCAGTGGCAGCGGAGTTGGGCCAGGGCGGGTCACAGAATGGTGAGGCTGCCGGAGCGGTCGCAGGCGGTCTGCAAGGAGTTGGGGTGCGCGGGGCGAACGGACTGCTGGGCCTGCTCGGCGCGGTGCATGAGGCGGAGGGCGGAGTCGGTGTCGCCCAGGGCAGTTTTGTACATGGCGGCGGCATAGAGGAGCGTAGGGTTCTCCACCGTGATTTTGGGCGCAGGCGCCAAGGCGACGGCCAAGCTCAGGATCAGTCCGGCGATGATCGTTTTCATAAGCCACCCTGTCGTTCACTGATAAAGACGGGCGATGGGGCAAATCGTTAGTCGCGTGAGAGATTTTTTGTCCGTGGGAGGGATTGCGGATTGAAGATTGGCGATGGAAAAACCGGGCTTGAGATTTTCGCGCTGAACAAGAAGTCGGAAGTAAAGAAGTAAAGAAGTAAAGCCCGCTCTGATACGAGCACCTGTTGTGGCTTCTTAATTCTGACTTCTGGCTTCTGACTTCTGACTTAAAGCGGCGCGGAGGTGGTGGAGGGCTTCCAGAACCTGCGGGCCGAGTTGGGAGACGCTGCCGGCGCCGAGGGTGAGGATCATGTCGCCGGGACGGGCAATGTCGACGGCGGCGTTGATGGCATCGGCGAAGGAGGTTGCGTAGGTCACGAGGCGGTTTCCCTGCTCCGCGATGCGGGTTGCGAGCGCCTGCGCAGTGACGCCCGGGATTGGCGCTTCGCTCGCCGGATAGATGTCGAGGAGGAAGAGCGAGTCGGCGTCGGTGAAGGCGCCGGCGAAGTCGTCCATCAACGACTGCGTGCGGGTGTAGCGGTGCGGCTGGAAGATGACGTGAATGCGACGATACGCGCATTGGCGCGCGGCGGCGAGGGTGGCGCGGATTTCGCTGGGATGGTGGCCGTAGTCGTCAATGACGCTGACACCGCCGGCCTCGCCGCATAGTTGGAAGCGGCGGTCAACGCCGCGAAAGTCGGCGAGAGCGGAGCGGATGTCTTCGACGCGGACGTCGAGACCGATGCCGGCGGCGATCGCGGCGGTGGCATTGAGCACATTGTGCGCGCCGGGGATGTGAAGGTGGAAGTCACCGAGTGACCGCCCGCCGTAGTCCACGCGGAAACGGCAGGTGGGGCGAGCGCTGCCGGGGTTCAGTTCGGTATCCCTGCTGACGATGTGGAAATCGGAGCCGTCGCGCGTGCCGTAGGTCACGGTACGGCGCTGGACGCGCGGCAGCAGGGAGCGCAGGCCGTCGTTGTCGTTGCAGGCTACGATCATGCCGTAGAAAGGGACGCGGTCCATGAACTCGACAAAGGTACGCTCGATGTCGTCCATATCGCGGTAGCAGTCCATGTGCTCGCGGTCAATGTTGGTGACCACGGAGAGGATGGGCGAGAGCTTGAGAAAGGAGCGGTCGCTTTCGTCGGCCTCGGCGACCAGATACTGCGATTTGCCGAGGCGGGCGTTGGAGCCCATCGCGTCCACGCGGCCGCCGACCACGACTGTGGGGTCGAGGCCGCCGGCGGCGAGCACGGCAGCAATCATGGAGGTGGTAGTGGTCTTGCCGTGCATGCCGGCGACGGCGATGCCGTACTTGAGGCGCATCAGTTCGGCGAGCATCTCGGCGCGCGGGATGACCGGGATGTGGGCCGCGTGGGCGGCGGCAACTTCCGGGTTGTCGGGGCGGACGGCCGAGCTGGTGACCACGACCTCGGAGCCGGAAACGTTTTCGGCGCGGTGGCCTTCGAAGATGGTGGCGCCCAGTGAGCTGAGGCGCTCGGTGACGGTGGAGGGCTTTACGTCGGAGCCGGAAACTTTGTAGCCGAGGTTGACCAGCACCTCGGCGATGCCGCTCATCCCGATGCCGCCGATGCCGACGAAGTGGACGCGTTGGATCTTGGCAAACAAGCTGTTAGCTTTTGGCTCTTTAGCTCTTAGCTACTGAGCGTCGTCCTAAGTCCAGCTAATACTTAACCACGGATTTTCACGGATGAACACGGATTAAGACAAGTAAACAAAAGTCCGCAACGATTTGCTCACGCCCGTCGCTGGCCGGTCTGGCTAAGGGCTAAGAGCTAACAGCTAATAGCTTAGGGCTACGCCCGCCAGTTTCGCGGCGAGGCGGGCGATCTCGGCGGCAGCGTCGGGATGCGAGAGTGCATGGGCTGCGGCGCCCATGGTTCTCAGACGCGATGGATCATTCAGCAAAGCGGCCACCGTTTCGGCCAGTTTATGCGCCGTCAAATCCGATTCGGGGATCAGCATGGCTGCGCCTTTCGTCGAAAGTGCCTCGGCGTTCTTGGTCTGGTGGTCGTCGGCGGCGCGGGGAAACGGGATGAATAGCGCCGGCTTCCCGGCGGCGGTGATCTCGGCGACGGTGCTGGCGCCGGAGCGGCAGATGAGCAGGTCGGCGCGGGCGAAGGCTGCGGGCATGTCGTCGATGAATGGGGAGACCTCGGCGGGGATACTGGCGCGGAGGTAGTCGGCTTGAGCGTCGCTGTAGTCGCGCTCGCCGGTCTGATGAATGACGTGCAGTCCCGGCACACGCCGCATGAGCGCGGGCAGCGCCTCGATGAGGGCGCGGTTCAGGGCGTGCGCGCCCTGGCTGCCGCCGAAAAGCAGCAGCGTGGGCGGCGGGCCTGGCGGCCGTGCCGGAATTTCGAAAAATGCGTGGCGCACGGGGACGCCGGTGACGACGCAGCGGCGAAACGAGCGGCAGGTCTCGCGAAACTGCACGGCGGCGGCGGAGATCATGGGAGCGACCACGCGGTTGGCGAAGCCGGGCACGAGGTTGGGCTCGAAAGCGAGCGTGGGCACGCTGCTGAGGGCGGCGGCCAGCATCGCCGGGCCGGAAGCGTAGCCGCCCACGCCGATGACGACGTCGGGCCGGAAGTCGCGCAGGATTCCCGCGGCAACAAATACTGCGCGCGGGAGCGCGAAGAGGGTTTTCAGGCGCATCGCGATGCTGACGTTCTTGAGCTGGCCGACGTCGATCAGCTTGAGCGCAAAGCCGGCTGCGGGTACGAGGCGGTTTTCGATGCCGCGGGAGGTGCCGACAAAAAGAATCTGGGTGTCGAAATGGGCGCGGAGTTCCTGGGCGACGGCAAGTGCGGGGATGACGTGTCCTCCGGTACCGCCGCCTGCCAGCAGTGCGCGCATGTCGTCAGATTACAACATCGCGATTTCACCACAGAGGACACAGAGGGACCTGGTCTATTGGGTGGTTGGGTGAGTGGCCGATTGGCTGATTGGAAAAGTGCCGACCGCGCGATCTCAATCAGCAAATCACTCAATCAATCCGTGTGTTGCGTGATATTGAGCAGCACGCCGACGCTGGCGAGGGTGACGAACAGCGAGGAGCCGCCGTAGGAGATAAACGGCAGCGGGATACCCTTGGTGGGGGCCATGCCGAGGACAACGCTGATGTTGAACAGGGCCTGCACGCCGACCATAGCGCCGATGCCGGTGGCGAGATAGCGGGCGAAGACGTCGTCGGTGAGAACGGCGGCGCGGATGGCGCGGTAGAGAAAGATGGCGAATAAAACGACGACCAGGGTCGCGCCGAGCAGGCCCAATTCCTCGGCCGTGACCGCGAAGATGAAATCGGTGTGCGGCTCGGGCAGATAAAACAGCTTCTGCTTGCTTTCCATCAGGCCAAGGCCGGTGAGTCCGCCAGTGCCGACAGCGATCAGCGATTGAATGATGTGGAAACCGCGTCCTTGCGGGTCGGAGAAGGGGTCCATGAAGGCGAGGATGCGCTGGTAGCGCCACGGCACGCGTACAATGAAGACATAAAAAAAGAGCGGCAGCGGCGCCAGCGCCCAGGCGTAGTACTTGAGGCTCATGCCGGCGACAAAAAGGACGACGGCGCAGATCGCGCCGCAGGCGAGCGCTGTGCCGAGGTCGGGCTGCATCAGAATGAGCGCGGCCATGAACACGACCGGCGCGGTGGCGGGGATCAGGGTGCGGCGCCAGTCGTCCATGGATTTCGTTCGCGTTTCAAGGAAATAGGCGAGAAAGAGGATCAGCGTTGGTTTGGCGAGCTCCGAAGGCTGGAAGGAGAGCACTCCCAACCTGATCCAGCGATGCGTGTTGTGCGAACGGTCGAGAAAAAAGACCAGCACCAGCAGCAGGGTGGCGATGCCCATGAGCGAGAAGACGACCGCGGGATGCTGGTAGCGGCGGTAGTCGAGTCGCATGGCGGCATACATGGCAGCCAGCCCGGCGAGCGCCCACCCGAATTGCCGCAGGACGAAGAAGTAGGGCGAGCCGAAGCGCTCCTTGGCGACCACGGCGGAGGCGCTGAAAACCATCACCAGGCCGATGAAAACCAGGATCAGCGTAACCGTGAAGAGAGTCTTGTCGACGCTGACGCGTTTAGGCATGGAAGGCTGTTAGCTCTTGGCTCGCTTAGAGCCGTTCCATCTTTGTCCGTAGCCGATGGCATCCCGAGCGACGGAGGGCTCCCGCGCGTTTTCTCCAGCGCGGGAAACCCGAATCGAGGGATCTCCGTGTTTCCTCTCGCGGCTGCACCAATTCCGAAACTGCTCCAGCTCTAGCCTTCAGCTCGCTTACGTGTAAACAAGATATGTTGTAACACCCATGCAGGGCGGGCTGGGGTAACTGGGCGGGTACGCGACGATGTGGAAATTCCACAGAGCACGCCAAAAGTTAAGAGCTAATAGCTTGTTTCTTCTCCGCCAAAGCGTGGACCAGTTCTTTGAAGAAGCGGCCGCGGTGCTCGTAGCTCTCGAACTGGTCAAAGCTGGCGCAGGCAGGGGCAAGCAGGACGATGTCGCCGGCAGTGGCGGCGTCAAAGGCGCGACGAACGGCCACGTCAAGGGTTTCGGCGTGGACGATGGCGGCAGCGCCAGCGATTTCTTTTTCGATCTTGGCAGCGGCGGCGCCAATGGTGTAGACGCGCTTGGCGCGCTCTTTGAGCAGCGCATTGAGCACGGTGTAGGGCGAGCCCTTGTCCTTGCCGCCAAGGATAATGTGGATGTTGCCGGGGAATGATTCCAGGGCCTTGATGGTGGCGTCCACGTTGGTGGCTTTCGAGTCGTTGTAGAACTGGACGCCGTTGATGGTGGCGACGTACTCAAGGCGGTGTTCGACGGCCTTAAATTCCTTGACGGCGGCGCGGATGCGGTGCGGCTCGCAGGGGATGATCATGCCGACACAGACCGCCGCTAGCACGTTTTCCAGGTTGTGCGCGCCCTGGAGTGGGACCTCGGAGGCGGGCATGATTTCGTGCTCGCCGGAGTCGTCGCGGTGGATGATGCGGCCGTCGCGCACGAATCCGCCTTGCGCGACCTCTTTCTTGCGGCTAAACCAGCGGACCTGCGCCTTGATGCCACTGCCCATGCGCGCGGCCTGCTCGTCGTCGGCATTGAGGACGGCATAATCGCTGGAGGTCTGGTTTTCGAAAACGCGTTTCTTGGCCGCGAGGTAGTGGTCGAAGCTGCCGTGGCGGTCGAGGTGGTCGGGAGTAACGTTGAGCACGACCGCGATTTCGGGGTGGAAGGTCTGAATGGTCTCGAGTTGGAAACTGGAGACCTCGAGAACGTTGTAGGTGTCGTCGGTGGCCTCGGGCACCAGCGAGATGGCAGGCGTGCCGATGTTGCCGCCCACCTGCGACTCGTAGCCGCCCCAGGCGATGACGTCGCCGGCCAGCGCGGTGGTGGTGGTTTTGCCGTTGGAGCCGGTGATGGCGACGATGTGGCCCCTGAGGAAACGCGAGGCTAGTTCGATTTCGCCGATCACGGGAATGCCCATGGCGCATGCCTGGGCTAGTTGCGGGACGTTGGTCGGCACGCCCGGGCTGACCACGATGAGGTCCTGCTGGCGGAAGGTGCGCTCGCCGTGGCCTCCGGTTTCGACGGCGACGCCGAGATCCAGCAGGGTGCGGATGTCGGCGCGAAGGTCGTCTTCGGCCTTGGCATCGGAGGCGGTGACGCGCGCCCCGCGTTCGTGCAGGAACTGGGCGGAAGCCACGCCGGACTTGCCCAGCCCGACCACCAGCACCCGCTTGCCTTTTACTTCCAGAGGTTCTGCCATAGCTCAAAACTTTTTTTGAAACCAGCGCCAGGGGCGGGAATCAGATGCCTATAAGATCTTCTCCCAAGCTCAGCACGGAAGTTGCGTGTCCAGTCCAAGGTAGTTCGGTCAAAAATGCACGACGGAACGTCGTGTCCAGCCAGCGGTACTCTCCCAGCACGATTTTTGAATCGTGCCCCTCCCTGCCTGCACGAGTCACCAGCCACCACTGCGCGGCTCGAAGCGATGATTGTCGCACACCGGGCTAGCGAAGTTTCAAGGTGGTCAGGGCAAAGAGAGCAAAGATCAGCGAAGCGATCCAGAAGCGGACGATGATTTTCGACTCCGACCATCCCAGCAGCTCAAAGTGATGGTGCAGCGGCGCCATCTTGAAGATCCGCTTTTTGCGCAGCTTGTACGAGCCCACCTGCAGGATCACCGACACCGCTTCGATGACGAAAACGCCGCCGATAAAGGGCAGCAGCAGCTCCTGCTTGATGATGACGGCGACCGTGCCGATGGCGCCGCCGAGCGCCAGCGAGCCTACATCGCCCATGAACACCTCGGCGGGATGGGCGTTATACCAGAGGAAGCCGATGGCGGAGCCGACCATGGCGCCGCAGAAGATGGTCAGTTCGCCGACTTGCGGCATGCGCTGGAGTTCGAGGTAGTCGGAGAAGGTAGCGTGGCCGCTGACGTAGGTGAGCACGGTGAGCGCGCCGGCGGCGATGACGGTGCAACCGATGGCGAGGCCGTCGAGACCGTCGGTGAGGTTGACGGCGTTGCTGGAGCCGACGATCACCAGGATCACGAAGCCGATGAACGGCAGGAAAGCGATGGGCCAGAGATGCGGCTTCACCGCGAGCACGGAGATCACCAGGTCGGGGCGGACGTTCTTGAAAAACGGCACCATGAGGTGTGTCGAGTACTGGCCTTTGGCCTGGAGCAGGATGAGCGAGACGGCGACGATCACGCTGACCAGGACTTGCAGCATCAGCTTGCTGCTGCCGGTGAGGCCGAGATTGCGCTGGTTGACCACCTTGAGGTAATCGTCGGCAAAACCGATGGCGCCAAAGGCGGTGGTGGCGGCCAGAGCCAGCCAGACGTATGCGTTGCCGAGGTCGGCCCAGAGGAGTGTCGGGATGATGATGGCAACGGCGATGAGCAGGCCACCCATGGTCGGTGTGCCGGCTTTCTTCTGGTGCGCCTTGGGGCCTTCTTCGCGGATGTACTGAGAAATTTGAAATTCCTTGAGCTTGCGGACGATGGCCGGACCGACGATCAGGGCCATGAACAGCGCCGTCAGGCTGGCAAAGGCAGTGCGGAAAGTCAGGTAGCGGAAGATGCGGAAGGGAGAAAAGTAGCGGAACAGTACCTGATAAAGAAGCCAGTAGAGCAAAAAGCTCTCCCTTCGAGCGGATGGGCGCTGGGCTAAGAATACAGCAGCGGAGCGGATTGTTAGAAGCGCTGCTGCCTACAAAGGTCGATTCCTCGCTGTGCCCGGAATGACGATCATGCTAATTGTGACTGGAGGCGCGCAACGAGGTCCAGGTCTCCAGCGCCCTCTCCAGTTTGACGCCCCGGGAGGCCTTCAGCAGGACGATGTCGCCCGGGCGGACCTCGCGTGCCAACCACTCCCCTGCCTCCTCGGGTGTCTCGACAAACTCGGCGCGCATGCCGGCCTCGGCGGCAGCGTCCACGATGTTCTGCGCCGCGCCGCGCACGCCGAGCACGACGTCAATTTTGCTGTCCACCATGTGCGCGCCGGAGCGGCGGTGGAGATCATCGGTCGAGGGACCGAGTTCCAGCATCTCGCCGGCGACCACGATGCGGCGCCCGCCGTCAGGGACGGCCATGCCGGCGAGCGCGTCCACCACGGAGTCGAGCGCGCGCGGGTTGGAGTTGTAGCAGTCATTGATGACGGTAGCGGCGCCAACGGTCAATACCTGGCCGCGCTTGTCTGCGGGAGTGAGCAGCGCTACGCCGGCGGTCGCCTGTTCCAGGGTCAACCCGCCCACCATGGCGGTGGCGATGGCGGCGAGCGCGTTGTAAATGTTGTGCCGGCCGATGAGCGGCAGCGTGGCACGCTCGCGGTGGCCATCGGCGACAACGTCGAACTGCGAGCCGTCGGGCCCCATCTCGTGGATGGCTTCGCCACGCACGTCGGCGGGATGGTTCAGGCCGAAGGTGATGACACGGCCGGGAAAATCTCGCCCGAATTGCGAAACATACTCGTCGTCGGCATTCAGCACCGCCATGCCGCTCGCGGGCAGGGATTGGATGAGCTCGTACTTGGCGCGGGCGATGTCGGCGATGGAGTTGAAGAAGCCGAGGTGCACCGGCGCGACGCAGGTAACGACGCCGACATTGGGCTCGCAAATCGCGGCTAGCGCGCTGATCTCGCCGGCATGATTCATGCCGAGTTCGAGCACAGCGAGTTCATGTTCCGGTTCCAGGCGCAGCAGTTGCAGTGGCAATCCGTAGTGGTTGTTGAGATTGCTCTCGGATTTCAGCACGCGATATTTCGCCGACAGCAGGCGCGCGGCCGATTCCTTGGTGGTGGTTTTGCCCGCCGACCCGGTAACGGCGATCACCGTCTTGTTCCACATGCGGCGCACCGCTCGCCCGAGCAGTTGCAACGCATCGAGCGGATCGCTAACTGCGATGATGCGGTGTTGATCGCCGAAGCGCCCCGCCTGGCTTACCTGCACCAGGGCCGCCACCGCGCCGCGCTCGAGCGCTGCGTCGACGAACTCGTGGCCGTCGAAGCGCTCGCCCTTAATCGCGAAAAACAGATCGCCGGGCTGAAGCGTGCGCGAGTCGATCGAGCAGCCGGTGGCGATGGCTTCGCGATGGGTGGAATCGGCGGCGCCACCGGTAATGTCGGCAATGCGTCCCAGAGGCAGCCTCATCGAGCGCCTCCAGTAGGTGCGGCTTCCGGCTTGTGGTAGCCGACTACGTGCAGCGCAGCAAGAGCGACCTCAACGTCGTCGAATGGATGCCTGCCCTCGCGCGTGATCTGCACTTTTTCGTGGCCCTTGCCGGCGATGAGCACGATGTCGGCGGGCGCGGCTTTTTGGACGGCGAGGGCAATAGCCTTGGAGCGATCGGATTCGACGCTGAACGGCGTCTTGGTTCGCTCCAGGCCGGGAAGCGCGTCGTTAATGATCGCCATGGGCTCTTCGCTGCGCGGATTGTCGGAGGTGAGAATGACGTAATCGCTGCCCCGCCCGGCGGCTTCGCCCATGAGCGGGCGCTTGGCGCGATCGCGGTCGCCGCCGCAACCGAACACGGTGATCACCCTTCCGCCACCCCTCGCGACAAATTCGCGGGCAAGCGAAGTAAGGTTACGCAGCGCGTCATCGGTGTGCGCGTAGTCCACAACCACCGTGAAGGGCTGGCCGGCGTCCACGCGCTCGAAG
The DNA here is from genome assembly GCA_020073185.1 of Terriglobia bacterium. Classification (NCBI taxonomy): domain Bacteria; kingdom Pseudomonadati; phylum Acidobacteriota; class Terriglobia; species Terriglobia bacterium. The sequence continues at coordinate 6,789 of JAIQFT010000059.1, read as the reverse complement.
CGGCCGGGCACCCGGGTGAGGCGCTCGACACCGCTGGCAATGGCTTCCGGCGGGCAGTTGCGGGCAACGGCGGCAGCGGAGGCAGCGAGGACGTTGTACACGTTGACCCGCCCGATTAATGGCGACCACAGCGGAACCGTGCCCGTGGGCGTGACCAGGTCGAAGCGTGTACCGTTCATGCCGACATCAACTCTGTTGGCGTAGAAGTCGCCTTGCGACGCGCCATAGGTCAGCACTTGCGAGCGCGACTTGCTGAACTTCGCCAGCTTCTTCCCGTACTCGTCTTCGAGATTGATGATTGCGACGCGCGGGGGATCGGTGCCGACGCCCTCGAACAGCGCGCGCTTGGCGGAGAAGTAGTCCTCGAAGTTCTTGTGGTAGTCGAGATGGTCGCGGGTGAGGTTGGTGAAGATGGCGACGTCATACGGGATGCCGAAGACGCGCTGCTGGGCCAGCGCGTGCGAGGAAACTTCCATCACCGATTCGGTAGCGCCGTTGCGCCGGGCGTCGGCAAGCAGTTGGTTCAGTTCCAGCGGCTCGGGCGTGGTGTGCGGCGCAGGCAGAACCTTGCCTGTCACGTGGTATTCCACCGTACCGATGAGCGCGGTCTTGCATCCGGCAGCCTGGAGAATGGACTCCAGCAGAAACGAGGTGGTGGTCTTGCCGTTGGTGCCGGTGACGCCGGTGTTGGCCAGTTTTTCGGCGGGACGTTTGTAGAAATTGGCGCTCAGGCGGGCAAGGGCGCGCCGTCCATGCGGCACCTGCGCCCAGGCGACCTCGCCCTGCGGTTGACTCTTCGGATCATCGCTTACGACTGCGACGGCGCCGGCGCCAAGCGCGGCGTCAACGTATCGATTCCCGTCCGTGGTCTCGCCTCTCATGGCGACGAAGCACCATCCTGGCTGCACGCGGCGGGAGTCGTAGTCGAGGCCGCCGATATCGGGATTGCCGCGCTGGAACAGGAACTCCGCGCCGTCGAGGAGCTGTTGGAAACGCATTGGCATGGATTATACCGAGGGATTTGTCGCCGAGAACGCAGAGGAACCCAATGACCGCGGATCGCCACCGATGAACACGGATTTGTTTGTTGCCTGATCTGGGATCATCCGTGGAAATCTAGCGGTTAAACCGTACCGAAATTCTTGTTCCGTTGGGAACCCGCGTACCGGCCGGCGGCGACTGCTCGCGGGCGATGCCGCTGCCCACAGCTTCCAACTCCAGGCCCGCGTCCTGCGCCGTCTCGATGGCGGACCGCAGCGTTTTTCCAGTAAACAGAGGCACTACCACGCCGCCACCGACGTCGAGTACGACCGTCCCGCCGCCGGGGCGTTCCGCGGTGGACGGCGGCAACGCGGGCGGGGACGCAGTTGCCGCCAATGCCGCTGGTTTTGAAGTTAGTGCAGCCGCGACAACTCTTGCCGGAGCAGAGGAAACGGCGATCACGGGCGCGGATTTCGGCTGAGGGTCAGGCACCGCGTTCTGGGCGGCTTCCAAGCCTCCGCCAATGCGATCAGTTGAGTCTTCGTTCAGTTCGTCGTCTTTGACGGAGGCGCGCAGTTGCAAGCGCTTATCGCTTTTGACCTCGGCGTCGTGCGGGACGTTCATGTACGCCAACACCTGCTGCGCGATGCGGGTGAACACCGGCGCCGAAACCTGGCCGCCCTGGTGCAGACCGATGGGGGAATCGAGGCTCACCACGATCGTCAGCGCCGGATTGTTGACCGGTGCGAAGCCGGCGAAGGTCGCCACATACTTGGTGCGCGAATAGGTTCCGGTGTTGGGGTCAACCTTCTGCGCGGTGCCGGTCTTGCCCGCGGAGGTATAGCCATCGAGGATGGCGCGACGCCCGGTGCCGAACAGCACCACTCCCTCCAGCATCCTTCGCATTTGCGCCGCCGTCAGGGTGGAGATGACGCGGCGCTGCTGCGGGCGCTGGAAGGTAACCGTCTGCGGCGTCTTGCGCGGCGGCAGCACGCCGGCAACGATGCGCGAAGGGGTGTAGACGCCGTCATTGGCGACGGTGGACATCATGGACGCAAGTTGCAGCGGGGTGACCCCGATTTCCTGCCCGATTGAAATGGCGCCGATGGAAACTTTCGACCAGCGGTTCGCGGGCTTGGTCATGCCGCGGGTTTCGCCGGGTAGTTCGATCCCAGTCTGCTGGCCGAACCCGAAGGCGCGGATGTAGTTATAGAGGCGCTGCTCGCCGACACGCATACCGACCTTGACGGCGGCCACGTCGCTGGAGTGCGCCACGGCGTCGGCGATGGGCACCACACCCATCTTATGCAAGTCATGTATTCGTATGCCACCGACGTTAATCACCCCGCCTTGGCAGTCGATGGGATCGTCCGGGCGCACCAGTTTTTCCTCGACCGCGGAGGAGTAGGTAACCACCTTGAAGACCGAGCCGGGCTCGAAGATGTCGCTGACGGCGCGGTTTTTGAGGGCGGCCTGCGGCGCGTCCTTATAGATGTTGGCATTGAACGTCGGGCGGTTGGCCAGGGCCAGGATCTCGCCCGTGCGCGGGTTCTGCACGATCACCATGCCCGCCTCGGCGCGGGTGTCGTGCATCGCCTGTTCGAGTTCCTTTTCGACGATGTACTGGATTTTTTCGTCGATGGTCAGAACGACGTTTTCGCCGGGATCGGGCTGGCGCTCGACGCGTCCGAACCACTTGCGGCGCGCGTCCATGGTGATCAGCATCTTGCCCGGCGTGCCGCGCAGGCGGGAATCAAAGGCGTGCTCGATGCCGCCCAGTCCTTCATCGTCCAAGCCGACGTAGCCGATGGTCTGCGCCGCCAGTTCGCGCTTGGGGTAGAAGCGCTTCGGCTCCTTCTGGAAATAAATTCCGCGCAGATTCATGCCGCGGATGCGCTGGCTGGTATCGGCGTCCACCTTACGCGCGATCCAGACGAAGGAGCGCGAACCCTTCAGCCGCGCCAATAGGTCACGAGGGTCGCTCCTCAGCACGCGCGCCAGCAGGCTGGCGGTGTTCGCCGGGTCGGGAATCTCGCTGGGCACCGCGAAGACGGAGTCCACCGAGATGGACATCGCCAGTTCGTGGCCGTTGCGGTCGTAGATGATGCCGCGGCGCGGCGAGACCGGGATGGTGCGCTGCTGCTGCCGTTGCGCGCGCTGCAGCCAGTCTCCGTAATCGACGATTTGCAGTTGGACAAGGCGCAGGCCGATGGCGCCGCACCAGAGGAACAGGAAAGCCCCAAGCAGGTACAGCCGCCACTTCGGGTCCTTGAGCCGGCCATCTCCCGCCACGGTCTCACCTGAGAACGATCCAGCGCTTGAAGCACAGGGTTCCACGCCGCATGTCTCACGTGCCACGTCCTCAAGGCAAGTTCGCCGAGAAGGCAAGACGTGTAACCCGAAATGGGAACCCTGAACCTGTATTACGGCGTCGAAATCACGGCCACATCGGCGCGCGCCATCACCGGCCCGCCGGGATCCTTGGCGCTGGGCTCGATGCGGACTACCTGTCCGGCTCCCGGCGTCACCAGGCCCATCCCGCGCGCAAGGGTGTCAATGCGCCGCGGATCTCTCAGCGATGCCTCTTCCAGGCGCAGCGCGCGATTCAGTTCGACCAGGTTGTCGCGCTGCGAGTTCAGGGCCTCGATGCGGTAACCGTACTCGATGGCGCTGAAGTGCTGCCAGGCATAGACCATCACCAGCAGGAACAGCACGGCAAGGGCGCAGGCGAAGTGCGTCATTTCGCGGCCGCGCTTGACGTCGGCCACCTTCACCAGGCGGGAATTGTCAATCGCCTTGGTGAAGTAAACCTCGGGCGTGCCGGCCCATCCGCGGCGGCTGGCCCAGATCTGCGGACGGGTGGTGGCAACGGTTGCCATTACACCACCCCGTTCATCATGGGCTGGGCGTCTGGAACGTACATGAACCGCGACGTGAACTCCTCTTCCCGGATCGCCATTTCGGCAAACCGCGTCACCTGCGCGTGCTCCTCGGCGCGCGCAACCATGTCCATCAGCTGGTCGATCATTTCGCCTGTGTACATCACCCACCTCCGATACCGCTTGCTTCCTGCATCCTTCCCGGGACGGCATCGAGAAGGAAGGATTCTGTGGAACTACTCATTCGCCCAAGTCAGACAGGCGATGCCGTCCCGGAAACTTGCGTAATTCCCGATTTCCGCGACTGGTTCTGCTATTTATATCGTGACACGATGTTTTCCACATTTTCCACGATTTTTTCCACCGCCCGCAGCTTCGCGCTGCGCGACCGCGGATTCGCTTCCGCCTCTTCCTCCCTCGCCGTTACCGGCTTTTTTGTCAGCAGGCGGTACAGCCCGCCCTGCGCGCCGTCCCGGAACGCGTCCTTCACGATCCGGTCTTCCAGCGAGTGGAAGCTGATAATCACCAGCCGTCCGCCGCGCTTGAGTATGCGGGGCGCGACGTCTTCGCTCAGCAGCGCCCGCAGCTCGTCCAATTCGCGGTTTACGAAGATCCGGAGAGCCTGAAAGGTGCGCGTCGCGGGATGAATCTGGCCGGGGTTCATTGGCCCGGCCGCGGCTCCTACCACCTCCGCCAACTGCTTCGAGGTGCGTAGCGGCCGCGACCGGACAATGGCTCTGGCGATTCTCCGCGACCTCCTTTCCTCACCGAATTCGTAAATCAAGTCAGCAAGCTCGCGCTCGCTGAGCTGGTTTACCGCTTGTTCGGCAGTCACGGAGGCGCCCGGATCCATGCGCATGTCGAGCGCGCCTTCCGCCTGGAAACTGAACCCCCGCGCCGTGTCGGCGAGCTGCAACGAGCTCAATCCCAGGTCGGCCAGGATGCCGTCGGCTTGGCTTTCACCGACGAACTCCGCGACCCGGGCGAACGAGCTGTGGATCAGCTCTACCTCCGGCCAGCTTTTTTCCATGCCGGCCGGCGGCTGCAGCCGCTCGCGCGCGATGGCCAGCGCCTTGGGGTCCTTATCGAGCCCAATCAAACGACCCCGTGGGCCGAGGTGTTTTGCGAGCTCGAAACTGTGCCCGCCCACCCCCACCGTGGCGTCGAGATAGGTCCCGCCAGGCTTGACCGCCAGAAATTCGATCGCTTCTTTTAAAAGAACTGAAACATGGCCAGGTTGCGCTTGCCGATTGCCATGCCCGCCCCTGGGGGCGTGTGCCTCTTGCCCATCCACCGCTAAATGCCCAGTTCGTCCAGGTTCTTTTCGTCATCGGCCGTAAAGGGTTCTTCCACTTCCTTGCGGACCGCTTCCATGCTCCGGACTTCCAAACGGTTCAGATATCCCAACACCGCCACGTCGCCCTTCAGGTCCGCCGCGTCGCGCAGCAGTTGCGGCAACAAAAGCCGTCCCTGGGAATCCATCTCCACTGCCTGACCCCAATAATTGGTGCGCGTCAAGAACTTCTTCTTCGTAGGATTGAAATTCGAGAGTGCGGCCAGCTTCTGCTCGATCCCTTCCCACTCCTCGAAGGGATATATCTCGGCAACACGGCCATCCTGCGAGGTGATGTAGAATCGGGCGGAATATTTTTCGTCGATCACGCGCTTGAATTCCGCGGGAACCTTCAGCCGTCCCTTTTCGTCCACGCGGGTTGGGTGATTGCCGCGAAACATTCGCTCGATTCCGTTTCCGGGCTGCAATGGCAGCCATGGAGGTCAAAGCGGCCAAAAGCTCCTTAAATCCGGGTTCGTTGGGTTCGAGTTGGGAAAATCTCTCGATCATTCCACTGGCGCCCATCGGTACGGCGCCGGTACCCATAACGAGCCTAACTTAACCACTTTGTGCCACTTTAGACCACATCCTACGCCTAAGTGGTTGCTTGTCAATTGAATTTTTTCTGGCGATCAGTCGTCCCTGGGATAGCCTGTGAAGCATCCTAGGGCTGGGAGTTGCCGCCAAAGTACACGCTAGGGGTAGGGTTTACTCTCTTGGTTCATTCCAATTAGGCGCGCCCATAGACTTATGTTCGAGTTCTTTGAAACCTCTCAGTTCCTGACGGTCGAGCCAGAGAGCGCGTTCTGCTTCTTCGCCGACCCGCAAAATTTGCCGCGCATCAGCCCGCCGGAATCGAGAACGCGGATCGTCCGCCTCGATGTGATCTCACCGCCCGACCATCCCGGCCTGGCCGGCACGGGTTCGGAAATCGAAGTATCGGCGCGGCTGTTTCCGAGCCTTCCGCTTCGACGGCGATGGCTGGCGCGCATCGTCGAATTCGAGTACGGAGCTTATTTCCGCGACGCGCTGGTCCGCGGTCCGTTCGCGCACTGGGACCATACGCACTCGTTTCAGGCGAGCGGAAACGGAACCATCATCACCGACATAGTCGAATACGAGGTCGGATTCGGCAAGCTGGGCGATGCGCTCATTGGCTTCCACCACCGCTTGGTTGATCTGGGTTGTCGAAGGTTTCTGTTGCTGAGAAAAGGCAGTTGGAACTGCCAATAGAAATAACGCAATCACCCAGCTAGACAACTGCGCTAGCGGGCGAAGTACACCCTGCGATTGTCGATTCATAAAGATAGATACTCCCCCACGCGTTTGCCATTATACAGACACTTTTTGCGAGTCAAGCGCAATTGTTCGTGAAAAAGTAAAATGTTGCGCATCGGTACACCCTATTGAAACGCGGAATCCACGCGAATCCAGTCCACAGTAGCTATATCGGAATTCTCCCCCTGGAGCTTTACCAGGATTCGCGTAAGAAAATGACTCTCCGTGCCTTGCACCATTCGCAGGAGACCGAAACACTCAGTGCCTGCGTTCGGGATCTGCAATCGGAATTGTGGATGTAGCAAGAGCGGCCTGTAA
>JAIQFT010000058.1 GCA_020073185.1 Terriglobia bacterium | reverse complement strand
CGGTGAAAAGGATGGAAGTTGACGTAGTCTCAACTGTGCGGAGTAAGGGGGCAGGTCAGTGTGTCACCTGCCTCTTAGCTATCACTAAGTCAGATGTCATCTAATTTGCGCATGAGTTCGGAGTATAGCCAGTTTTCCTCAAGCGCTTCAGCAATGAGATTCAGCTGGTCCCTCCCTTGTCTGACCTGATAGCGGTCGGGTTTAGTTGGCATTAGCAATAGGTTCTTCTCATGAAAAGTTCCCCAAAAGTGTACGGCCGTTTGATACGCAATCTTGGAAAAAGGGTCGTCGGAAGGCGACTCAATGCCATTGAACCTCTCCCAAAAATCGGGTTCGGAAATCGTCTGGCTAGCAGCCGCCCGGAGAACAACAGCGAGGCGCTTCTTAGTCTCTATTTCCATAAATATTTTACTGCCATGGCCAGTGGCGTATCGGCCTGATGAGGTTGCTTCCTGGGCCGGACGGAACGCCTGGTTTCTTTATTGTAATGTCGACGTGAGGTCGGTACGGGCCACCCTTTTGAATCGGGGCAATATCGAACTGCATGTGGCTGCCTCTGGTCGGCGTGTTCAGAACGTTAAGTCCGCCCCCTCCACTGTTTGGATATGGTGCTCGGATTCTTACGTTTCCCGCAGTGTACGCCAACGCAGCCACTATCCCTACTACCTCGCCGATTGCATGTGGATCGCCGGACTTGGCCGCTTGCGCCGTCTGGGCTATTTCGTGACCTCCCTCCTTAAGCGCTTCACCTATCCTTCCTGGGCTCGTCGCAAGCCACGTTGCCGTTGTGACAATATTCTTTTCTGCTTCCCCGTTGAGCAACGACTTGCCAAGATCAAGCATTGCTCCACCAGTTGCCTCCCACGCCCCCTTCACTTCCTGCCCCAAGAACCTCGACGAAGCTTTAACCTGCCATTCTAGGGACCACTCTTGACTCTGGGGTTGCGGCTGACCGACACATCCACTTGACGGTCCCCCTGACCCACATGTCATTTCGCTCGGTACAGCTCCACCATTCTTATCATCGCCGTCGTGCCCATCGATATCCGCGTGTCCGATCGGATTGTTGGCAACATACCCGTATAGGTTGAGTGTTTGGGGATTTGTCAGGTCAGCATATGGCACCGGAAGTGGCGTCGATGACCAATCGGCGGACAGCCACCGCCCCATGGTCGAGCCGTAGTACCTGGCTCCGAAGTAGTCCAGCCCGCTCTCGCTGTCGCGTTCTTTGCCGGTGAAGTGGCGTGGGCTCGGATCGCTTCCCGTGCAGCTTTGTACGTCGCCAAAGGGCAGATTCGTGCACGATTGGTGCAGACCACCATCCATTTGCGTACGCGCGCGCTCGGTCCCCAGCCAATCCGCATGGGTGAAGTAGGTGGTCGAGTCCGCGTACGTGCCGATATGGTGCCCGCCCGCGTAAATCTCGCCACGTATCCAGGATCCATCCGTGGCGCTCAGCGTGGTCACGGCGCTGCCGCCGAGATCGTACAAGTACTCCGCGCTCTCTGTCCCGGTCCGCTTCACTCGACGCCCCTGTGCGTCATAAACGTATGCGAAGCTGCCATTATCCCCCGAAATGATCCGGTTCTCGGCATCGTAAACATAGGTGTGCGTGCCGTCCGAGAGGAGGTTCCCGGCCGCATCGTAGCTGTAGCCGTCCATGCGGTTATTTGGCTGCGTGAAGGTGAATGTCGGCGTCAGGCACGATCCGTTGTAGGCGTTCTGGTGCCAGCGATTGCCGTAGCGGTCGTAGTCCCAACTGCATCCCAAGCCGGTATTCGTCGCTACGGCTGTCTTCAACCGATTGAAACTGTCATAGGTGTACGTCCAGATCCTCCAGCACGGGTTGACGGAGTCGCGCCATAGGAATCCTTCTTCTTGTGACCCGGACGTACACAACCAGGCCCACTCCGATTCGCCCGATACCAGGTACCAGCCGCCGAATCGTAGTCCGCATGCGCGGAACTGGGTAGAATGGCGGCGCCCGGAAGTTCCTGGTGGGTCCGTGTTCCGGGGAGGTCGCATGAAACTCGAAAGCCTTCGCTCGCCAACCACATTCTTGGAAGATGTGTTTCCCGATTTTCCGCATCATGACGCTTTACGCGAGTATGAAAGCTGGTGGGAGAGCGAAGGGAAAGCCATCTCCGAAGCGACCGATCGCGCGCGGACACCCTGGCTACGCATGTTCGATCAAAGCGGCCGGCGCGTCGATGAAATCCTCTACGCGCCAGAGTACTGGCGCATGCTGAAGCAGGGCTATCGCTCCGGATTGCTCTGGCGGAGCTTTGAAGATCGGTCGCTGATCCCGGCATACCTCTTCATCTATGTAACCGGCTTCTACGATCCTGGGCTCGCGTGTCCGTATACGGTTTCGCTCTCCACAGCCGCGCCTTTGTCAAAGTATGCAGATGACGCAGTCAGGGACCGCTTTCTTCCCCAGATGCTGCGCCGGGACGATGCGGTGTGGCAGGGCGCCACCTGGATGACGGAGATCAAGGGCGGATCGGACCTGGGTGCCGCGGTGGAAACCGTCGCTCGCAAGGATGGCTCGCGCTGGCTGCTTAGCGGAGACAAATACTTTGCCAGCAATGCCGGTGCGGAGCTCGCCGTCGTTGCGGCCAGACCTGAAGGCGCACCGCGTGACGTCCGCGGCTTGGCGCTGTTTCTGGTCCCCCGGCTCCGTGAAAACGGACAGCTCAACTACACGATCCGGCGGCTGAAAGATAAGATTGCCACCCGATCGGTGCCTACCGGGGAAGTTGAATTGCGCGGCAGTGAAGCTTGGTTATTGGGTACAGCCGATCGCGGAATATACCTGATCTTGGAAGTCCTAAACCTCTCTCGGGTCGCCAACAGTGTCGGCAGCGCGGTGCTGGCTCAGCGCGCCATGTCAGATGTATTGGCATTCGCTCGACAGCGAGTCGCTTTCGGCCGGCCCATCATCGAGCATCCGCTCTTCTCGCGACAATTCGAGCAGCGATTATGCGATCTCCGCGGCGCCTGCGCCCTGGCCTGGTATGCGGTGCGTCTGCTGGATTCGGTCTGGCAGGAGCGCGCTCCATACTCGGAGCGATATCACCTCTTCCGTTTGGTGGCGCACTTGGCCAAATACTGGACCGCGGAATTCGCGGTGCAGACGGCGAAGTGGGGCATGGAGGCGCACGGCGGCTTGGGCGTGCTGGAGGAGTTCGGCGTCGAACGCTGGTTACGGGAAGCCATGATCCTCGCCATCTGGGAAGGTACTTCACATCGTCAGGTGCTCGACGGACTTGAAGTCATGGAGCGGAAGCAGGCGCACCAACTGCTCCTGAAGGAATTAGCGGAGCGCGCACCGTCGGCAGAGTTGGCGGAAATGGAGTCGCGGATTGAGGCGCGCCTGGCACTCCAAGATGACGAGAAGCAAGCCACGGCCGGCGCGTTTTTCTACGACTTGGCCAGTCTGACTGCGAGAACTCTGTTGCAGTAAGTGCCTTGGTTCGTCCCACTGGCGGGCGTAGGGGCGGTCTGTGGCTTGGCCGCCTGACCGCCGCGGCTCGCCGTGGCTGTCGCGGGGCTGAATCCACCGCTCGTTACATCGTCCGGGGTTGGTTTACGATCTTGTTCGTCCATGGGACACTACGGGCGGGGCCGACCGGGTACAAACAACTTTGCTCTATCCGTTGTGAGCAGGAGTATATCTCGCTACGGCCGGAGAGAACACCGCTCCCGTTGCCCACGCGGGCCATGTCAGGCGAAATCCTGAGCGAAGCCGAAGGACCTGTTGGCAGAAGAGAAGGGAAGGTGATGAGGGTCCGAATTCCGAACGCTGAACTTGATGGAGGGCTGCACGCGCAAGGCGCTGGGCGGGTAGGATTGGTCGGGACGGGCAGATTTGAACTGCCGACCCCTCGCACCCCAAGCGAGTGCGCTACCAGGCTGCGCCACGTCCCGACGGAAGAGCCGGTACCGAGTACAACGTACTGAGTACCGAGTGGGGTAGGACTATTCTAGCAAACGTAGGCTGGAATCGGGTGCTCTAGACATCGGGCGATCTGGTGTCCTGCGAACGGGTGGCCAGCGAAAGAATTGAAGCAGGTTCTTGATATCCCGAAGGCTTTCAGTTCACCTGATCATTCCTCGATGCCCAGCTTCTGGCGGCCTTCGGAGCTGATGCGGTCCGGGGTCCAGGGCGGGTCCCAAACGACGTTCACCTTGCAGGTATTCACCCCGGGCGTGCTCAGCAGGGTGGTGCGCACGTCGCGGCTGATTTCGGTGTGCGAGGGGCAGCCCTGGGCGGTGAGCGTCATGTCCACGATCACGTCGCCTTCGTTTTCCACCTGCACGTTGTAGATCAGGCCCAGGTCAACAATGTTGAGCGGGATTTCCGGGTCGTAGCAGTTGCGGAGGCGCTCCATGATGTCGTCGGTGGTCGGCATGGGGATATTGTATCGAAGAGACCGCCAGCCTGCAGGGGAGCCCAATGCTTGTGATAATCTTCCTCGCAGACTATGAGCACTGCCAAACATGATGTCGAGCTCCTGCTGAATAAGCTGCCGGAAGACTGCACCCTGGAGGACATCCAGTATCACCTGTACGTTCTGGAGAAGGTCCGGCGTGGGTTGGCGGAAGCGCAGGAGCAGGGCACGATTCCGCAGTCTGAAGTGGAAGCGCGGCTTTCGGCATGGCTCACCGAGTAGTTTGGTCGCCACGCGCACTTGCTGACGTGCAATTGCCCTTTTCATCGCTGCCGACTCTCCTTCCTACGCGAAAGCCGTGGTGAGGAGAGTCATTGATCTGACCCGCAGCCTCGCGCAATTTCCAGAGCAGGGACGCAAGGTTCCGGAGTTCGATGACTTATGCCTGCGTGAACTTCAGGCCTACAGCTACCGCATAATCTATCGCGTCGAAGAAACCGAGGTCGTGATTGTCGCTGTTGTGCATGGAAGGCGGATTCTTCCCCTTTGATGTACCCCGTAAGTCACCTGTCCAGCAGCAATCCAGCACACATAATTGAGTGGAGTCGTGGCAAGGAGGCGTGGCCGTGAACTCGGCCCCAGCCAGGACATTGGTTTCGTTCGTCGTGCCCGGAGGCGCGCTGTTGCTGGCGGCGCTGGTGCTGGCGCAGGTGCCGGAAGCGCACGCCACGGCGCCCGCGGTGGTCAACTTCCTGCTGTGGGCGGCGATGTTCGGCGCGCTTACCATGGCATGGCGGTTCCACTCCAGCCGGGCCCTGTTTGCCGCGATTGTGTTGTGCCTGGGAGAGCGCGCGCTGGCGATGCTGGGACACGCTTCGCCGCCCGCGGCCAATGCGGGATTCGCGCTGCTGGCGCTGCTGCTGCCGCTGAACCTGGTGTTCTTCTCGGTGATCGGTGAGTGCGGGTTGACGCTAACGTCGGTGGGATCGGGCCTGGGAATCCTGTCCATGCAAGCGGTGGGCGTAGTGGTGCTGGCGCGCCCGGAGAATCTCGAATTTGCGCGCTGGGCGGAGCGCGCATATCTGCCGCCGGGCCTGTTCGCCTGGACGCCCTTGCCGCAACTGGCGCTGCTGACGTTCGCGGCAGCGGCAGCGTGGCTGGGCATGCGCATGACGCTGCTGCGCAAGCCGGTGGACTGGGCGTTCTTCTGGAGCGTGTGGGCGGCGTTCGCCGGGCTGCATGCGGCGTCGCCGGGGCGGGCGTCGTCACTGTACCTGGCGACGGGCGTGCTGATGTTTGCCGCCGCGCTGGTGGAGACTTCGTACCTGCTGGCGTTTCATGATGAGCTGACGGGGCTGCCGGGGCGGCGCGCGTTCAACCAGGCGCTGCTCACGCTGCGGGACACCTACTCGATCGCGATGGTGGACGTGGACCACTTCAAGAAATTCAACGACACCTACGGCCACGATACCGGCGACCAGGTGCTGCGCATGGTTGCCGCTCCTCTGGCGCAGGTGAGCGGCGGGGGCCGCGCGTTTCGCTACGGCGGCGAGGAGTTCGCCATCGTGTTTGCCGGGCAGAGGGCCGCACAGTGCCTGGAACATCTGGAAGGATTGCGGGCGGCAATCGAGCGATCGACGTTCATGGTTCGCGGGCCGGACCGCAGCCAGCGGCGCCGCGACGAACGACGTTACGCGCAGCCGGGACGGCGTCCGGTGGGCAGCGCGAAAACGCGGACGGCGGTGACCGTCAGCATCGGGGTGGCGGAGGCGACCGCGCGCTCGAGCGCGCCGGAGTTGGTAATCGAGGCGGCGGACCAGGCGCTGTACCGCGCGAAAAACAACGGGAGAAACCGGGTGGAGGCGGCCGTGAAAGCCAAGCACGCAGCGCAGCCCACCGCGGTCGGCGCAAGGTAGTTGGTACTTGGTATTTGCGATTCGAATCAGAATCCCTCGCATTCCAATTACTACGTACCAAGACCCAACCACCGGCTACGATCTACCAGCTACCGATCACGCTTTCGCGCTCAGTTCCTTCACTTGTTCCGACGTCATTCCGTACAGTGGCGGTGTTGGCACGCCCAGCATTCCGAGATAGACATAAATCTCGCCGCGGTGGTGGATTTCGTGTTCCACCATCAGGCGCAGAATCTTCCATGTGCTGATGGGAGAGCCGTCGGGTGTGGCGGATTTCTTCTTCAAGTCGTCGGGCGTGAGGCGTGAGTAGATTTCGACCGACTCGGCGTGCAGGCGTTCGACGAAGGCCAGCACGTTGTCGTAGCCGTCGGCCAGTTCGCGCCCGCAGCCGTGGTAGCGGCTCGGTTTGCCCTGCACAAGTTCGGCCCACAGATAACGCTCGATGGCGGCGATGTGGCGCAGCAGGTCGCCGAGGGTGAACTTCCCAGGGGCGTAGGTCCAATCCAGCTTGTCCGCCGGAATCACACGCGCCAGGCGCATGGTGCGCTCGCGGACGCTCTTGTAATACGGCAGGAACGACTCGATGTTGGGGATTTCCATGGGCGCAATTCTAATGGGCCGGTGTGCTCCTCGCCGAGACTTTATGCGGCAGCAGATAAGTAAATCCCAGAAACACTTCCCACCGCATGGATGTACTGGTGAGCCCACGGCTGAAACCGCCATCGAGCACCAGGTTTTTCCGCAGGTTGTAATTCAGCGCCCACAAGTTGCCGACGGCATGGCCGCGGAGAAAGGGCTGAGTGAAATGCCATATTTCCCCGGATATCCCAAGTCTCTTTACGAGAGGATGCGAAACCGAGAGCGTCTGCCCGAACTGGGCGCGGTGAATCGCGTTGTCGATGACTTCGTTGAAGAGACAATTGGTGTCGTAGTGAAAGCCTTTTACGTCCGCGCTGGCCAGCAGGAGGACGGAGTTTCTGGCGCTGCCAATATCGAGGTCGGGTGCGTCTCCGCTGTACACGCGGCGGAAATAGCTCACTGCGATTGTCGGCCGCACGCCTTCTCCCTGGTGGACAACTGCTTGCACTCCCAGCGCCACGTCTCCCGTCCCATTGGCGGTTTGATTTCCAACGCGGGAATGGGCAAACGGTCCTGCCGCGGCTAACAATTCGATCCGGCGGGTTATAGAAAACTTCACTACCTCATTGAAGCTTGACTGGGAAGAGAATTCGGGAGAGTGCCATGCGCCCAGGAACCCGGTTTCCAATTGAAAGTAGCCAGCCGGAGTGAGGGTTGCGGGCGTGGAGACGGTTGGTCTGGCGGGATTGGCTGCGGGTTCCTCCCGCTGGTCCTGCTGCGCCGGGGCGTAAATTGCGACGCCCGCCAGCAATAACAGGAGCGCCACCGACCAAGGCTGAGTCATCGTGTTTTCGTCGCACGCTTCATTTCGCTCGCAGAAGAAGGACGGGTACGCTGATACTGTGCTGAACCCGGGTGGCTGTGGTGCCGAGAAAAATATCGGCAAGAAAACGGTGTCCATGTGTGCTCATTGCCACCAGATCGCAACCCTTGTGCTGAATCCATTTGATGATTTCCTTGACCGGTTCGCCGTAGGCAAGCTCCGCCTCGGTGGGAATTTCCATGGCTTGAAACTCGGCCCGGACTTTTTCCAAGTAGGCAGCGTCTTCGGCGATCTCAGGGCTGACCGCGTCCGGGCCGTAAGTTCTAGCCGCCCATCCATCGGCCACATGAAGCAATACTAAGCGGCTGTGCGCGAGCTGGGCGAGCTGTTTGACGTGTTCGATAATCGCCCGATCGCTGGAGGTGCCGTCCAAGGTCACGAGAATCTTTTCGTACATGGCTTGTTTCCGTTTCTGACGTACGGGCGTCATCCGCCGGTGATGACCTGCCACGCAGCTTTGAGCGAGTCCGGCAGCCCATAAATGTCCATCGCGGTGATCAGAATTGCGCTGCCCCAACCGGCAAGCAACAGAATCCAACCGCTCTTCCAAGTCCCCATTCGCTTGCGGGAACTGGTGAAGTGCAGGAGCGGAAACATGGCGAACGGAAGCTGCAGGGCCAGAACCACTTGGCTGAGGGTTAGCAGATCGGTGACGCTGCTGTCGCCCCGGAGGCCAATAATCAAGACTGCCGGCAGGATGGCCAGCGTGCGGGTGATGAGCCGCCGCACCCAGGGCTGGATGCGCCAATGCATGAAACCTTCCATCACGACCTGGCCGGCCAGGGTGCCGGTGATGGTACTGCTCTGGCCGCTGGCCAGCAACGCCACCGCAAACAGCGTGCTGGCAGCGGTGGTTCCCAGCAACGGCGCCAGCGTCAGATAAGCGACCCGAATCCAATCACTGTCGGCGCTGAACTTGACCACCTGGCCGCCGGCTACGGTCACGCTTTCCTTGCCGAAGAACACCGTCGCCGCCAGCACCAGAATGGCGGCATTGACGAAGAAGGCGATGGTCAGGGCGGCGATGGAGTCGATGGTGTTGAACTGGATCGCACGACGAACGGACAATTCGTCCTTCTGCAACTGGCGACTCTGTACCAAGGCCGAATGCAGGTACAGGTTGTGGGGCATCACGGTCGCACCGATCATGCCGATGGCGACGTATAACATCCCCGCTTGACGAAAGTGGGGCGACACCAGGGTCCGTCCCATCTCCAGAAAGCTGGGGTGGGTCTGCGGGAGAACGAAGATCTCGATGAAGTAGCACACGCCGATGGTTGCGACCAACAGCAGGACGATGGCCTCGATGGTGCGTACTCCAAACTGTTGCAAGGCCAACAGGAGCAGCACGTCCAAGCCGGTGATGATGACCGCCCACAGCAGCGGGATATGGAACAGCAAGTTGAGGGCGACGGCACTGCCCAGCACCTCCGCCAAGTCGCAGGCGCCAATGGCGACCTCGCTCATCATCCAATTGGGCCAGCGGGTCCAGGTGGGATACCAGTCGCGGCAGCATTGGGCGAGATCCTTGCCGGTGACCACGCCCAAGCGAGCGGAAATTACTTGCATGAAGATGGCCATCAGGCTGGCCAGGCCAACCACCCACAAAAGTCCGTACTTGAACTGAGCGCCGCCTTGCAGGTCCGTCCCCCAGTTGCCCGGGTCCATGTAGCCGACGCTGACCAGAATCGCCGGCCCGACGAAAGCCCGCCACTGCTCCCAGAAGCCGGCTTGATGGTGCGGCACCTCGACGGTGCTGTGCATCCCCTCCAAAGACCGGTGGTTGCCGTATGGAACCTTCGTTCCCATCCGCCCTCCCTCGCACCTTAGCGTCAGTATAGTAGGGATTCCCAGCGGCGGCTCCGCGCTTCGGGTGCGTCGGCGGGAATTGGAAACGTGGGAATGCGAACTTGAAAGGTGAAACGTGAAACCTGTACTCTGGGCGGCACATGAAAGTCCTGGTCATCGGTAGCGGCGGGCGGGAGCACGCGCTGGTGTGGAAGCTGCGGCAGTCCAAGCGTGTGAACCAGGTGTATTGCGCGCCGGGTAACGGCGGTATTTGCGCCGCGGCGGAATGCGTGCCCGCCGACGTGCACAACCTCGATTCACTGCTGGAAGCGGCGCATCGCATCCAGCCAGATCTGACCGTGGTCGGTCCCGAGGGACCGCTGGCGCTGGGCATCGTGGACGAATTCCAGCGCCGCGGGTTGCGCATCTTCGGCCCGACGGCGGCGGCGGCCAGGCTGGAGTCAAGCAAGAGCTTCGCCAAGGAGTTCATGTACCGGCGCCGCATTCCCACCGCGCGCTACGCGACCTGCAATACCATGGACGAGGTGCGCAGAAATATGGATCAGTTCCGCGCACCGGTCGTGGTCAAGGCGGACGGGCTGGCGGCGGGCAAAGGCGTGGTTATTGCCAAGAGCCGCGAGCAGGCGCTGGCGACCGCGTCCGAGATGCTCAGCGGCAAGATGCTGGGCGAGGCGGGGGCGCGCCTCGTGCTGGAGGAGTTTCTCGAAGGCGACGAAATTTCCTTCCTGGTTTTGAGCGATGGTGAGCGCGTCACCCCGCTGGTGGCGGCCCAGGACCACAAGCGCGTAGGCGACGGCGACACCGGGCCCAACACCGGCGGCATGGGCGCCTACTCCATCCCCGCGCTGGTCGACGACAAGATGCGTGACTGGCTGGTCAACCACATCGCGCGTCCGGTGGTGGCGGGCATGCGCGAGGAAGGGGCGGAGTACCGCGGCATCCTCTATTGCGGGCTGATCATGACCGCGCGCGGGCCCATGGTGCTGGAGTTCAACGCGCGTTTCGGAGACCCGGAAACGCAGCCGATGGTGATGCGGCTAAACAGCGATTTGCTGGGCGCGTTCATTGCCTCCAGCGAGGGGCGCGTCAGCGACGGCGATTTTCGCTGGTCCAACGATGCGGCGGTCACGGTGGTGCTGGCCTCGGGCGGGTACCCGGGCGCGTACCAAACCGGCCAGCAGATTTTCGGACTCGAAGAAGCCGAGGCCATGGAAAACGTGGTCGTCTTTCATTCCGGAACCACCCGGCGCGACGGCGTGTACTACACCGCGGGCGGGCGGGTGCTGGGCGTAACCGCTCGCGGCGCGGACTTGCCGACCGCGATCGAACGCGTGTACGCCGCCTGCGCCAAGATCCGCTTCGACGGCATGCATTACCGCAAGGACATCGGCGCGCGCGCGCTGAGGAAGTAATTGCTTACCGCAAGGGACGCCAAGGCACGCAAAGGCAATCGTTGACCTTCGCGGACTTGGCGTACGTTGCGGTTGATTTTTTCAAGAGGATGGAATGGCAAAGACACCAGTGGTCGCCATCGTCATGGGCAGCGACTCCGACCTGGAGATCATGCGCGAGGCCGGCAAGGCGCTCGATGAGTTCGGTATCCCGTATGAAATGGACGTGACCTCGGCGCACCGCTCGCCGGCGCGCACCAGCGAGTTCGCGCGCAACGCGGCCTCCCGCGGCATCCGGGTGATCATCGCGGGAGCGGGCGGGGCGGCCCATCTGGCGGGCGTGATCGCCGCCGAAACCACGTTGCCGGTGATCGGCGTGCCCATTCCTTCCACGTCGCTCGGCGGCCTGGATTCCCTGCTGGCCACGGTGCAGATGCCGGCGGGAATTCCGGTGGCGACGGTCGCGGTCGGCAAACCGGGCGCGACCAATGCCGGCATCCTCGCGGCCCAGATGCTGGCGCTCGCCGACCCCGAGATTGCGCGCCACCTGAAAGCGCACAAGGAAAAGCTGGCGCGCGGGGTGGAGGAGAAGTCGAAGAAGCTGAAGCGCGGAAAATAGCCCAAAGAAAGACTGAACCACGGATTCACACGGATGAACACGGATCGTTCTTATCCGTGTCGATCGGCGGCGATCCGTGGTTAATTGGTTTGTGCAGCTCCCATCATCTCCGGAATTGTGAAAAACTGGTAGCCCTCGCCGAGGTAGCGCTGCAGCATCAGGTCGGTGGCGCGGACAGTGGCGGAGCGGTCGGCGCCCACGCGCAGGTGACCGCCATCGTGCAACAGGATGACGTCGCCGCCGCGTATCTGGCGATGTACCAGGCGGGCGATTTTCTCCGCGGGGTGCGGATTCCAGTCCCAGGCAGTCACACTCCACATCACCGGCTTCATCCCCATACGGCGCGCGGCGCGCAGCACGGTCGGAGTGCGGCCACCGTGGGGCGGACGGAACAGGCTGGAGTGCGCCACGCCGGCCTCGTCGAGCGCGCGTTCGCAGGTTTCGATTTCCCGGCAAACCTCGCGGTGATGGCGAAAAATCAGGTTGGGATGCGTGGTGGTGTGGTTGCCGATCGCGTGTCCGGCGGCGGCGACGGCGCGGGCGATTTCCGGCCGTTGCTGCACGAAGCTGCCGATCATGAAAAACGTGGCGCGAACGTTGTAGCGCGCCAGCACCTCGAGCAGGTCGAGCGTGTGCGGATCGTTGGGGCCGTCATCGTAGGTGAGTGCCAGGCGGCGGGAAGGTCGTCTCTCGCCAACAAAGGTGCGGCCGAAGAGTTGCGACCGCGGCGCCATGGTGTTGTACCCGGCAGTCACAGCGGCGGCGACGCCGGCGAGAAGTGGCAGGATCATTCCCTGTTATTGTAAACGGTCCATTGGTCTTTCAGTCTATCGGTCTTTCGGTCCCTCGATATGCATCTTCGAGGGACTGACTGACCGACAAACCGACAGACTGATCGACCAGAGCGTTTACTCAATCCGCAATTGCTTCCGACAAAGTTGCGGGTTATGCTGCGCCCAGTTCCAAGGACGACCCGGTCACATGGCCAATCTTTTCGAGCTACCCCGCTACATCGCAGTCGAAGGTCCTATCCGCGTCGGCAAGAGCACGCTGGCCGGGGTGCTGGCGGAGCGGTTGCACGCGCAACGCATCTCGGAGCCGGAGGACAATCCGTTCCTGCGCGCCTTCTACGACGGCGAGCGCGGCGCGGCCTTCCAGGCGCAGATGGCGTTCCTGGTGCGGCGCTTCGAGCAGTTGAAGGCGCTGGATGTGGGAGCGAAGTCACGGCGCATCGTGGTGGCCGACTACATTTTCGAAAAAGACAAGCTCTTTGCCTGCCTCAACCTGACCGATGCCGAGCTGGAAATCTACAACCGCTATTACACGGAATTTCGCGCCCAGGTGCCGGCGCCCGACCTGGTGGTGTACCTGCAAGCCACACCCGAGGTGCTGAAAAAGCGCCTCAAGAAAAAGGGCGCGGCGGCGGAAATGGCAATCAACGACGATTACCTGGAAGAGGTCGCCAAGGCCTACGAGCACTTCTTCTTTCATTACAGCGCCAGCGATCTGCTGATCGTGAATACCTCGGACATTGATTTCGTGGACCGTAACGAGGACTTGCAGGAGCTGTTGCGCAAGGTCAGCGAGCCGGTGCGGGGGACGCAGTACTTCCTGCCGCTGGGTGGCCAGGCGGCGTCAGCGTAAAAGCAGTCTCCAGTTCCGCACACGCGAGGGCGGGTGTGCCACACCTTCGCGCTCGAGGGTGAGCGCACTCCAACCGAAACTCGAAACTCTTCTGGAAACTGGAAACCGGAAACTAGTCCGTCTGGATCTGCACCAGATCCGGCGCCTCGTCCGTCGAGGGCGGAATGGGCTGGGTGGTCTGCGGGGCGCGGAAGAAGTCGAGGTAGGAAACCTGGTGCACGCACGACACGGTACAGTGCGGCGCGCAGCCTTTTTCTGTGAAGTATTCGCGGCGGACGTCGGCCAGCGTGTAGTCCAGCAGCGGCTTGGCCGGATAGCCGCGCTGCTGCGAGCAGTAGTGCACCAGGCCGTCTTCGCAGATGTAGAGATAGCGCCCGCCGGCGCGGCAGCGCCAGTTGTTGGGGCGACCGTTGGCGATGTTGTCCTGGAACTGGTTAATCCGCGAGTAGCTGCCCTTTTCCAGCTTCTTCATCTCGTGGTAGATGGCGCGCTCGGCGCCGCTGATCGGCTGGAGTTGGCCGTCGCCGTTGTGAATGATGCCGACGGTGGAGGTGAATCCCAACTGGCGCGCGCGCAACCCGATGACCAGCGCGTCGTGCGGATTGTGGATGCCGCCCCCGACCACGGAATTGATGTTGACGTGGAACTCGGCATACTCGGCCAGCAGTTGCAGCTTCTTGTCGAGCACCTTGAGGCTCTTCTTCGAGACCTCGTCGGGGGTGACGTTGTCAATCGAAATCTGCAGATGTTCGAGCCCGGCGCGGTTCAGGCGCTCGATGCGGTCAGCCGTCAGCAGGTAGCCGTTGGTGATCAGCCCGGCGATCATGCCGTGCAGGCCGATGCGCCGGATGATTTCGTCGAGCCCGGGGTGGAGCAGCGGTTCGCCGCCGCTGATAGTGATGATGGTGGTGCCCAGCGAGGCTAGCTTGTCAATGCGCTGGTAGATGGTGTCGAGCGGCACCGGCTTGGAGGTCGCGTCGTACTCGTTGCAGTAGGCGCAGGAGAGATTGCAGCGGCGCATGGGGATAATGTGCGCCAGCACCGGATGACGGGTGGACACCAGCGCCTTGGCGATCATCTGCCACTCGCGGGAGCGGCGATGGATCGCGTTATAGCTGCGCCGGAGTCGTACAGCAACAGTCGCCATCGTTCTCGTTCAAGACATTAGAACACTGCGGGGCCGCCCGCCGCGGCAGGAAACGCTCAGCGGCGGGAATTGATCGCTGAACGGGGCTTTTACGAGGCCTAACTGGCGTTGTCACAAGCAGTTGTGAGCCTGGGACGGCCTGCGTCGTTGGATGCGCGCAACGCCACTGCGATGCAAAAGAGTCCGTAGCCCGTAGTCGGTAATCCGTGAATCATCGGGTGCGGACTACGGACTACCGACAACGGACTACCATTTCAAATTCACACGCCGCTATTCCTTTGCCCCACTCTGCGGCATCTTCTTCGCCGTGGGCGGCAGCATGCCGTTCAGGCGCAGGTACATCGCCGCTTGACCATAGTGATCGGCCCAGTCGTTGGTGAGCCCGATCAGCGCCGCCGCCTTGTTCGCTTTGCGGCCTCCCCACAGGGTGACCCCTTCGCCGAGTTGGGAATCCTGCACGCCCTTCAGCGCCGTCTCGCAGTAGTCGAACGAGCTTTTCAGTTGTGTGACCAGCTTGTCCTTCGGATCCTTGTCGCTGACTTTCTCCGCTGGCGCGGCCTGGCTGGTGAGCTTGGCGCACAGAAAATTGTTCGACCCGATGACGTGCGATACCAGGGTGCCGAACGTCATCTGCTGCTCGGTTGGTTTGTACCCGTATTTGTCGGCCGGCATTTCCTCGGCCGCGGCAGTCAGGTTCTTTGCCTGCCGCCCGATCATGGCGCGCACGCTGTCGCTGACCGGGTTCGAACTGGAGCCCCCTTGCTGCGCGGCCATCGCCGTCGCGCAAAGCAGCACCAGCGCATGGCCCATCAGTTTCTTCATAGTTGCCTCCCCCCATACTTGACGCGGCGGTAAGAATACACGTTTGGGGCGGCGACACGCCAGCGCTGCGCTATTTGTCTGTTACATTGGACTGTGAGGATCGTAGTCCGTATTCCGGGTGAGGTCATGCCGGGCTACGGCTACCGAGCTACTTGGCATCCACCCGCGTCACATGAAGATTGTTTCTCAAGTCCTCTTCATTGCCGGTCTAATATTTGTTCTCAGCCCATGGGCGTCGCCGCCGCTCGCTCTGGCGGTTGGGCTGGCGCTCGGGCTCAGCGTCAGCAACCCATTCCGCAAGCAGACGCAGCCCTTCACCCGATACCTGTTGCAAGCCTCGGTCGTCGGGCTGGGCTTCGGCATGAACCTGCAGGAGGTCGTCAGAGCCGGACGCTCCGGCTTCATCTACACGGCAGTCGGCATCTCCTTTGCCATGCTGGTCGGGTTGACGCTGGCGCGCGTTCTGCGGGTGCCATTCACCGCCGGATTCCTGATCTCGGCGGGCACGGCGATCTGCGGCGGCAGCGCGATTGCCGCGGTCGCCCCGGTGGTCGCCGCCGACGAGGATGAGATGTCGGTCGCGCTGGGCACCGTTTTCATCCTCAATTCCATCGCGCTGCTGATCTTTCCCGCCATCGGCGCGGCGCTGCACCTGACGCAATCGCAATTCGGGCTGTGGGCCGCGCTCGCCATCCACGACACCAGCTCGGTAGTGGGCGCCGGGGCAAAGTACGGCGCCCTCGCACTCGCCGTTGCGACCACGGTGAAATTGGCGCGCGCGCTGTGGATTGTCCCCATGACGCTGGGCACCGCGGCAGTCAAACGCCGCATGGACGCCTCCAACGGCAGCGCCAACTCCAGCGCGCAGGAATTGCGCGTCCCCTGGCCCTGGTTCATCCTTTTCTTCGTGCTCGCCGCGGTGGCGAACACCTTGATTCCCGCGGGGACGCCGGCGTTTCACGGACTATGGCGGCTGGGAATTATCGGCTTGACGGCCACTCTTTACCTGATCGGCAGCAGCGTATCGCGCGCCACCTTGAAGCAGGTGGGCGCGCGCCCGTTGATCCAGGGCGTGCTGCTGTGGCTGGTGGTGGCGGTCAGTTCAATCCTTGCCATCCGCGCCGGGTGGATCGCGCTGTGAGCCTCAGGGCAACGCCGCTGTACGCTGTACCCAACGCCTTTCTCGCTCAGAATTAGGTCTGCCTGCGGAGTGCTGTTAGCCTACAATTTCTCGCCGAGAACAGGTATGCGCATCCTTCGTAGATTTGCTTGCACATTTCTCATGTCTATCGTCTGTGTCGTTATTTCTTCAGCACAGACTGCGCCAACTCCCACCGCGGAGGAGATCATGGAAAAGTACATCGCAGCCACCGGAGGCCGGGAGCGGTACGAAGCCGTGCACACGATGGAGCTCAAGGCAGAGGTGAGCGGGGAACTCAATCCCAATTTAATCGTCTCGACAATGCCGGTGCGGGCGAACCAGACCGGAGTATTGGAAACTTACAGCGCGGCGCCGAACCGGCACGTTTCCATCACCGAATACGCGGGCCGGCGGGGAGTTGATGCAAGCGGTTGCGATGGACAGCGTGCATGGTACGCAGTGGGAGGACTCGGCCTTCGGCAGGAGACAAAGGGCAAGCTGTTCGAAAGTATGTGCGTGCCGATGTTCGATTTCCCCCTCCACTGGCGAGAAAGATTCAAGAAGGCGGAATTTCGCGGGGCCAAGCGTGTGAGCGGCCGCGAAATGCTCGTTGTTCGCCTGTCATATGCAGAGGACAACTACGTCGACAACTACTTCGACGCACAGAGTTATTTTCTGCTGCAGCAAGTGCGCGTACACAAGATAAGCGGCGCGATTCTCAGAATAACTGCGTCGTACTCGGATTTTCGAATGGTGGATGGCGGCCTGATTTTCCCGTTTCACACCGTCCAGGAGTCCGACCAGATACCGGCACGTTCTGCTACTCCAACGCACCGGGCAAGCAGCAACGTTCTCAGCATCAAGCTGAACGTTCCTATCGATCCCGCAATCTTCAAAGCGCCAATTCAACACTAACGTTCGAGGTGCCTATGTGGATCATCTGGGGTCTTCTGGTCGGCATTGTGGTCGGCATTTTTTCGGGCTTGCTGGGCGTGGCCGGAGGCGTAGTGTTGGTGCCGCTGCTCCTCTATGGCTTCAAGATGAACCAGAAGCTTGCCCAAGGAACCTCGCTGGCGATTTTGCTGCCCCCCACCGGAATTCTTGCTTTCCTTCAGTATTATCGCCGCGGCGAGGCCGACCTGAAGCTGGGGCTGGTGATCGGCGCCGGCATCGTTGTTGGGGGATGGCTGGGCGGAGAATGGGTGCAGCACTTATCCGGTCCAATTCTACGCAAGGGGTTTGCTGTCCTGCTGGTCGTGGTAGCGGTCAAAATGTTTTTCCAAAGATGATCTACACGTTACGCTCAGTGGCCGAGTTGTTCGGCGCAGCGGCAGCCGCGGGATTCCTGGGCGCTCTGCTCGGCGTCGGCGGCGGGATTTTCATCGTGCCCGTCATGGTCCTGCTGTTTCACCTGCCGATTAAGATCGCGGTTGCCGCCAGCATCGTCTCCGTCATCGCCACCTCCAACGCCGGCGGTTCCTCCTACGTGGACCAGCGCATCACCAATCTCCGGCTGGCCATGTTCTTGGAGATCGCCACGACCGTGGGCGCGCTCTCCGGAGCCGTGCTGGCACTCTACCTGGGCGAATGGGTGATGCTGCTGGTGTTCGCCGTCATGCTTGCCTACATGGCGTGGGCGGCTTACAGCACGCGCAACCTGGACGACGAGCGGATCGCCAGCGGCGAGTTTGGCCGGGCACGTCCCGA
Source organism: Terriglobia bacterium (assembly GCA_020073185.1). Taxonomy (NCBI): domain Bacteria; kingdom Pseudomonadati; phylum Acidobacteriota; class Terriglobia; species Terriglobia bacterium. The sequence goes on along the minus strand of JAIQFT010000058.1, from coordinate 7,589 downwards.
CCGCCTCGCCTCCTGGCTCAACCTGCGCGGCGATTACTACGACGAGGCGGCGAAAACGGAGGTCGAGTACATCGTCTGCGGCAGCGGCATCGGCGCCTTCATCTCGTTTCTAGCGGGCGTGGCCTCGGGACTGCTGGGAGTGGGCGGTGGCGTGCTGAAGGTTTCGGCCATGAACCGCTACATGAACGTGCCCATGAAGGTCGCCGTCGGCACCAGCAAGCTGATGATCGGTGTGACTGCCGCCGTCGGTTCCATCCTGTTCTTCCTTGCCGGGCTGATTCACTTCGCCGTAGTGGCGCCGGTCGCCATCGGCACCACCGTCGGCGCCACCATCGGCACCATGATCATGAACCGCCTGCACAGCGTCTCGCTGAAGTGGGTCTTTGCCGTGCTCATGACCTACATGGCCTACGGCCTGGTGGCCAAAGCGCTGCTGCTGCGCTTCCACGTTCATCTGCCTAACGCAGGGTGGGGGAGCTGATGGAAAAAACAACCAAGAACCGGCCGGTGGGCGCGGTGGGTGCCAATGTTTATGCGGGTGTGTACCGGGTCTTGCTGGTGGGAATGCTGGTCAGCACTGCGATGTTCGTCCTGGGCGTAGTCCGGGCTCTCATGCTGCGCACTCATTTTCCTCTTACTCCTGAGTGGGTGCGACAGCACTACCACGTCTCGGATGTAGTGCACGGTCTCGCCGCCCTCGATCCCTTCGCCCTGATGCTGGTGGCGAGCCTGCTCCTCATTCTTACGCCGGTGCTGCGGGTCGTGGTCTCCATTTACGCCTTCTGGGTGGACCACGACTGGAAGTACGTTGGGGTGACCAGCATCGTACTCGCCGTCATGGTGCTGACCTTCGTGCTGTCCCGCTTCGGCCTGCAATAAGGGCGGCTATTTCGCCTGGTTCAGCACGTGTTCGAGCGCGCCCTTGATTTCCGGATAGCGAAACTGGAATCCGCTAGTCAAGGCCGCTTGCGGCAGCGCGCGATTGCTCGCCAGAAGCAACTCCTGTCCCATCTCGCCAAACACCGTCCGCACGACGAACGCGGGCACGGGAAACAGCGTCGGCCGGTGCAGGACCGACCCCAGCGCGCGCGTGAACTCCGCGTTGGTGACCGGGTTGGGCGCGACCGCATTCACCGGCCCGCGCACCGACTCATTGGCCAGCGCGTGCAGGATGAGGGCGAGCAAATCCTCCAGTGCGATCCAGCTTATCCACTGCCGCCCATCGCCGAGACGTCCGCCAACTCCCATGCGAAACGGCGGTAGCATCCGCGGCAGAGCGCCTCCTTCGCCGCTCAGCACCAGGCCGATCCGCAACATGACGACGCGAATCCCGGCCTCGCTCGCGGCGCGCGTCGCGTTCTCCCACTGCCGTCCGACCTCGGCGAGAAAAGTTGATCCCGGTGGCTGCGCTTCGGTCACGATCCTGTCCGCCGTGTCGCCGTAGATGCCGTTGGCCGACGCGCTCACCAGCACCCGCGGACGCGGCGTCGCCCGCGCCATCGACGCGGCCACCGTCTGCGTTCCCTGCACCCGGCTGTTGAGGATGCGCGCCTTGCGCGCTTCACTCCATCGCCCCGCTACGCTCTCACCCGCGAGGTGCACCACCGCATCGGCGCCGCTGAACTTCGTGCCGTCGATGGCGCCCGCCGGGTCCCACTGGATTTCGGCAGCGCCGGGACGCGGTGCGCGACGCGCCAGCGCGACGGACTCGTGTCCCGCCTCGCGCAGCGCGCGCATCAGCGCCGAGCCGATGAATCCCGAAGCGCCGGTGACGAGAGCCTTCATGCGCAACATAGTAGCTGATGGAACGACTGCGAGCGGGTCTATCAGTCTCTCGGTCCTTCGGCGTGCTACATCTGGGGGACCGATAGACCCAAAGACTGACTGACTAAAAAAATGCCCGGCCTCATCGACCGGGCGGCAATCTTTGGCAACCAAAAAACTACGGCTTCCCCGTTTTCATCGGTTCCTTCTTGGCGGCCGGCGCTTTGGCCATCTCCGTCTTCGGCTTCCAGAAGCTCGGGTTGGCCGCCACCACCTTTTCCGACACCACGCTCATCGCCGGATTGATGGCTAGGAAGTCGCGCACGAAGAACTGCTCGTCATCGCGCAAAAAGCTGGTGAACATCTTCCGACCGTCATCGCCGACGGCTTCGTAGTAGGCCGAGCCCTTGCCGTGCGTCTTGCCGGCCTCGTCCCATTCCTTGAGCGACTTCATCGGCTCGAACACCAGATAGGTGCCGCCGGGTGCGCCCAAGCCGACGTTGTACACCAGCATGTGTTCGTCGAGTCCGGCCTTTTCGTGCGCCGCGTTGACCGCCTTGCGCATGGCCGCGAATTGCTCGTAGTGGCCGAGCTTGATCCGGTAGGTGTCCACCATGAAGTACTTGTATTCGCCGAGGTTGAAGTTCGGACGGTAGCTGAGCTCAGGACTGTAGAACGCGTACCAGGAGCGAGAGCCGGTCAACAGGTCGCCATCGGTGGCATTAATGCGATCCACATCCGCCTGGGCGCTCTTGTTAGCGGCCAGCGCGGCGGTCGCCTTTTCCGCGTCCTCCATGCTGCTGTAGGCGCTGAAGAACCATGCTTCCGATGGCCCGCTCATCGTTGTCGTACCCACGTAGTAATACTTCAGGTCGGCTTTCTTATAGGCGGCAGCCCAGGACGCTTCCGATTTCTCGTGTGCCGGCCCTTTTCCCGGCTTTACTTCTTCGCGAAAAATTTGCAGCAGCGGAGGCGGACCCGAAGCCGCCGAATCCGTGTAATTCTGCGCCGCTGCCGGGACCACCATCGTGGTCGACACGCACAGCGCCAACACCGCTAAAGCAAAAGCTAGTTTCCTCATTTATTCTCTATCCTCCATCGCTGAATTTGAAGCCAGGTAAATCAGTTCAGAATTTCGCCCCGCAGCCAAAAAGAGCCTCTCTACGGCTATTGTTTCTCCGTTTTCATTTCCTTCTTTGCCGCTGGTGTCGCCGCCTTCACCGCCGGCGCCTTGGCCATCTCGGTCTTCGGATGCCAGAACGACGGGTCCGCCTTGGCCACTTCCTCCGATACGTAGCTCATGCGGGGACTGAAAGCGAACAGCCGGGAATCGACGAACTGCACCGTCTTGCCCACCTCCTCCATGAAGTGGCCCTCCTTCAGCGCCTCGCTGTAGGCTTTGTTTGGCGGCTCGTCCCAGGTCGCCAGGCTCTTGATCGGCGTGAAGTAAAGGTACGTGCCCACCGGCATGCCCGAGGTCACCTCGTAGGTCACCTGGTGATAGTTTGGGTTGGCCTTTTCGCGCGCGGCCTGCACGATCTTGTGCACCCCTTCCGGGCTGGAGCCCAGCTTGTAGCGGACGATAAGCACATTGAAGTACTTGTACTCGCCGAGCGTGAATTCCGGCTTGTAGCTCAATTCCGGGCGGTATCTGGCAACTACCGTCCTGGATTCGGATACAAAATCCGTTTCCTTCGCCGAGTAAGTAGCCATCACCTGCGCCAGAGCCGCATTGCTCTCGAACGCCTCATTCGACTTCTCGAATTGCGCGAAGTTGTCAAACCCCATCATGAACCAGTCTTCGTCCGGCCCGGTTACCGAGCTGATGGTCAGCATGTGTGGAATCTTCGGGTCGGCCTTGACCACTGCCTGGATCCACATTGCCTCATGCTTGCGATGGGCAGTGGTCTTACCCGGCTTCGAATCTTCCCGGATGATTTCCAGGATCTTTGGCGGGCCATGCATTTCTTCCGCCTGCGCCCAAACTATGGCGGGGCAGGCGAGCAGGGCAAAAACAGCGAGCAAGACAAGAATTCTGCGCATACGTTCTCCTGTTTTAGGCTTCGTGGTGATTGATTCCGAATGAATTTACGTAGGTCAGCGCGTCAGGAAGGGCCCACCCCAAGTCAGGCTATCGGAGCGGCTGACAGCCTACGCCGCGCCCGCAGGGGTGTCAATGGGCAGCTCTGCCGGCGACTGCCCAAGCGGTTCGCAGTTTACCGGCAACCGAGCACCGAGTGCCAAGAACCTCTTCCGGCTATAATCAAGTATGGCGACCTTCCGCCAGCAGATCGCGACCAATGTCTTGCGGGTCACGCGTTTCCGTGACCTGATGAAGCAGGTCGCCGCTTACCGGCCCAACGACGACCTCGATCTCATCAAGAAGGCCTACGAGTTTTCCCTCCGCTATCACACCGGCCAGACCCGCGCCTCCGGCGAGCCCTACCTGGTTCATCCCCTGGAAGTCGCCTGCGTGCTGGCGGAGATCAAGCTCGACACCATCGCCATCGCGGCTGGGCTGCTGCACGACTTGGTCGAGGACACCTCCGTCACCATCGAGGTAATCCAGAAGGAATTCGGCGAGCAGGTGGCGCACATTGTCGAGGGCGTCACCAAGATCGGCAAGATTGACTTCCACACCCGCGAGGAGCGCCAGGCCGAGAACCTGCGCAAGATGATGCTCGCCATGGTGGACGACATCCGCGTCATCCTGATCAAGCTGGCCGACCGCCTGCACAACATGCGCACCTTGCAGCACCTGCCGGAGGAGCGGCGCCTGGCCATCGCGCGCGAGACGCTGGAAATCTACGCTCCCATCGCCCACCGCCTCGGCATGGGCAAAATCCGCGGTGAACTGGAAGACCTGGCCTTCCCTTACGTTGATCCCATCGCCTATCAGCAGGTGCACGAGGCGGTCGAGGCGCGTCGTAAATCCGGCCAGCAGTTCCTGGCGCACATCGAGGGCATCCTCCGCGAGAAGCTGAAGGAGGCCGGCATTCAGGCGCGCGTCGAAAGCCGCATCAAGCGCCTGTACTCCATTCACCTGAAAATCCAGCGGCAGCGCATCACCGTGGACCAGATGTACGACCTGCTCGCGGTGCGCGTCATCACCCAATCGGTGCAGGATTGCTACGCCGTGCTGGGCATGATTCACAATCTCTGGCGGCCGGTGCCGGGGCGCATCAAGGACCACATCGCCATGCCCCGTCCCAACCTTTACCAGTCGCTGCATACTTCGGTGATCGCGGACAATGGCAACCCCTTTGAAATGCAGATCCGCACCGAGGACATGCACAAGATGGCCGAGGAGGGCATTGCCGCCCACTGGAAGTACAAGGACGGCCCGGTCTCCGCGCGCGACGAGCAACGCCTCGCCTGGCTGCGCCAAGTCGTCGAGTGGCAGCGCGACGTCAGCGATCCCAACGAGTTCCTTTCCACCCTGAAGATCGATCTTTATCCGGAAGAAGTCTATACCTTCACGCCCAAGGGAAAGGTGGTCGTGCTGCCGCGCGACGCCACGCCCGTTGATTTTGCCTACACCGTGCACACCGAGGTCGGACACGCCTGCGTGGGCGCGAAAGTGAACGGCCGCATGGTGCCCTTGCGTTACAAGTTGAAGAGCGGCGACATCGTGGAGATCGTTACCCAGACCGGTCACAAGCCCAGCCGCGACTGGCTGGCGCTGGTCCGGTCCAGCCGCGCCCGCCAAAAGATCAAGCACTGGCTCAACGTCCACCAGCGCGAGCGCGCCATTGAAATTGGCCGCAAGCTGATCGAGAAGGAAGCGCGCAAGTACCGCGTGCCGATGAAAGGCATCTCCGACCAGCAGTACCAGAAAGTCGCCAGTGACATGGGGCTTGGCCGCCCCGACGACCTCATGGCTGCCATCGGCTACGGCAAGTTTTCCTCCCGCCAGGTGCTGGCGCGGCTGGCGCCCACCACCGCCGCTGAGCCGACCCCGGAGGTCACCCCGGAAGAAAAGCCCGGCGGCCTGCTGCGCCGCGTCTTTGGCGGCGAAAGCGGCGCCATCACCGTCAAGGGCCACGACGATCTGCTGGTCTACCGCGCCCGATGTTGCAATCCCATTCGCGGCGAGGACATCGTCGGCTACGTCACCCGCGGCAAGGGCGTCGCCGTGCACGCCCGCGGTTGCCCCAATGTCGTGAACCTGATGTACGAGTCCGACCGCCGCATTGACGTGGAGTGGGCGCGCCCGCGCAAGGAAGACGGCCAGGACGGGGGCTTCCCCGTCAAGCTCACCGTCTTTTGCGACGACCGCAGCGGCATGCTCAAACAGATGACCGCCCTCATCAGCGACGAGAACATCAACATCCGCAACATCGAGGCCCGCACCGCCAACAGCCAGGCGACCATTGACATCGTCCTGGATATCGAGGACCTCAAGCACCTGGAGCGCGTGGTCGGCGGCCTGCGCAAAATCCCCGGCGTGCACGACGTGCAGAGAGTGCAGAAGATCTAAGTCAACTCCGGCTCTTGAAGGGGACGGCCTTCAGGCCGTCCGTAAATGTCCGAAGAAAGAGTACGGCTTTAGCCGCCTAGGGACTGACGACGTGGCTGATCATAGCTTGCCTAGCTGGTGATGGATAGCCATTTTCGGGCGTTGCGCAGCTGTTATCAACGACTAGGTCCGCAGTCACGCCGGTTACTTGTTACATTACTCCACACAACGCCGCTCACAAAGGAGTGAGGAAGAATGCGCAGAATATTCATCGCGCTCGCCCTGGCCGCCTTGGCGCAGGGCACAACCGCCGCACAGGACAAAACCGCCGTCATGGCGCATGTGCATCAGTTCGCTGACGCTTTCAACAAGGGTGACACCAAGACTCTGGTGGCGGCGTGCGCGGAGCAAACCTCCATCATCGACGAATTCCCGCCCTACGAGTGGCACGGTTCCGGCGGATGTGCGAAGTGGGCGAATGACTATGACGCCGACGCCAAGAAGAACGGCATAACCGACGGTGTGGTCACGCTCGGATCCCTCCGGCACGTCGATATCACGGCAGACCGTGCCTATGTGGTAGGTCCTGCGGACTACACCTACAAGCAAAAAGGGAAGGTGGTTAAAGAGAACGGCTCGATGTTTACGGTTGCCCTGCAAAAAAGCGTGGCTGGTTGGCGTATCGTCGCGTGGGCTTGGGCCAAGAATTAGTAAAGGCCGCTGCCTACCCGCGCCGCGTTTCCAGACTGCGGGCTGGTGGCCCAGGTCTCCTCATCGCACGTCGGGGGCAACATAATAACGTCCACCTACGCCTACGACCGCTTTGGCAACCGCTGGCAGCAGAATTCACCCGGAGGTCCATCGCCCCAGTATGCCTTCGATGCGTACAATCGGATCGTGGGCAGTGGCTTCACCTACGACATCGCCGGCAACGTCGCCAGCTTCAACGACGGCGCCGGGCACATCTACAACTACTCCTACGATGCCGAGAACCGGCTGATCTCGGTATCGGGCGCAGCCTCTGCCAGCTACGTCTACGACGCTGCCGGACATCGGGTGCGCAAAACCAACAGCGGCACCAGCGTCGATTTCGTGTACGATCTGGCAGGCCGCGCCGTCGTGGAAGTCAGGGCGAGCGATGGCGTACCCAATCGCATCGAGATTTACGCCGGACCACAGCACATCGCCACCTACAATAACAGCACGACGTACTTCAATTATTCCGACTCACTGCTGTCCGGTTAAGTTGCAAGGTGATGGCTGCAAGTAGTAGCTGCGCAATAAGTTGAAGCCATTTCGGGCTTGCCGCGATTCGAATGCGAGGAGAGTACACAATGGCTCATGAATCAGGGCCGCACCGTCTTCT
>JAIQFT010000057.1 GCA_020073185.1 Terriglobia bacterium | reverse complement strand
TGCTGAAGGAGTCCGAAGCGGGGGTAGAGCCCGGCGAACTGTGCCGGCGGCACGGGATCACGCGTGGCAGCCTGTACCGCTGGAAGGCGAAGTACGGCGGCATGGAGGTGAGCGAGGCGCGGAGGCTGCGTGCACTGGAGGAAGAGAACCGGCAGTTGAAGCACATCGTGGCGGAGCAGGCGGTGGACATCCGGGCGTTGAAGGCGGTGGTCGCAAAAAAGTGGTGAGCCCGGAGACGCGGCGAGAGGCGGTGCTGGTGATGCAGGTGGAAGTGGAGCTGAGCCAGCGACGTGCCTGCGGGCTGATGGAACTGTATCGGGCGACGTGCCGGTACCAATCGCGACGGGCGACCGATGGGCGGCTGCGAATGCGGCTGCGCGAACTGGCCGAGGAGCGGCGGCGGTTCGGCTACCGGCGGTTGCAGATCCTGCTGGAGCGGGAAGGCTGGCAGGCGAACCACAAGCGGGTGTACCGGCTGTACGTGGAGGAGAAGCTGGGGTTGCGTCGCAAGCGTGGGCGGAAACGCTCTGGGGTGCGCCAACCGCTGCCTGAGCCGGTGAGAGCGAACCAAACCTGGTCAGTGGACTTCATGAGCGACGCGCTCAGCTCAGGCCGGAGGTTCCGCACCTTGAACATCGTGGATGACTACACCCGTGAGTGCCTGGCGATTGAGGTGGACACCTCACTGGGCGGGCGGCGCGTGGTGCGCGTGCTGGAGCAACTGAAGCAACGGCGCGGACTGCCGCGGCAGATACGCTCCGACAACGGACCTGAGTTCGTGAGCCGAGCCGTGGACCAGTGGGCTTATGAGCAGGGCCTCCACTGGCATACGATCCAACCAGGACGCCCGATGGAGAACGGCTACGTGGAGAGTTTCAACGGGCGCTTCCGGGATGAGTGCCTGAACGAGAACTGGTTCATCGACCTGGCCCACGCCAGGGAGAAGATCGCGGCGTGGAAGCAGGACTACAACGAAAGGCGGCCACACAGCAGCTTGCAGTACCGTACACCGGTGGAGTTCGCAGCGCTGTCAGCAGCGAGCTTCTCAAGAGATGGAGTGGGGCAAGAGGCCTCAAACGCCGGCCCCTTGCCCCACACCCCCATCCCCGCTACGCAGCAAGGAGCGTGGGGCGAACAAAAACCGGAGAAAGTCTCATTATCCTTGGACTAAAGATGGGGGGCAGGTCATCCCCAGAGCGGTTATATGTTCCGATCGTGATGCTCCCATCACTGTTGCTTAAAAAGATGTTACCGTTGCGAATGGTGCCAGTGGTGACGCCTCTCTGGTCGCTCAGAAACACATTTCCATTCTTGATGGTACCGAATGTAATTTCACCCTTGCTGGTGTTCAAGAAAACGTTGCCGTCTTTGATGGTCCCGAATGCCACATTGCCGCTGCTGTCGTGAAAATATACGTTCCCGTTGCTGATAGTCCCGATTGTTTGATTACCGTTGCTGTCGTTGATGAATACGGTTGTGGTTTGGGCAACTGACGAACCTACCAACAAGAGCAACACCACAGCTATTTTGGCCATCATAAGGCTTTGTTCCTCTGAGAGAGAGTTCGAGTCGGGAATTGTCAGTTACGGCGGATCCTCCGCCGGCGAAGCAATCTCAAGCGCGTCACGGGAAAGTCCTCCAGTTCATCCTCGCAGAAGATAGCCCACTCTGCTTTGCTGAACTTCACGAGATCTGACCCACTCTTCGGGAAGGCATCGAATAGATGGCCTGCGTAAAGCGTGCCCTTTTGTAAGGGACGGTGGGCGTCCCGATAGAGGGCTCCATCCTGTCCCAAATCGGTTGTTACGTCAAAGAGCTGACCAGTTGCTTTAACCTTCGCTGTGAAAGACATTAAATCCTCCTGAGTGGCTCGACCGGCCTAGTTAGGCGGCTCGATCGGTCGCTGCCTTGTTCAACGAACCCTGGAGGTGGTACAACTCTACCCAACCGAAGTAGATTCATTCGGAGGGCTTTCTTCCCAGTTTCTGTGCCACGGCCCTTACCCGCCGAAATATCTCACCAGCAACTTTGAGACGGGCACATTAATGTTAATCGCCGGCCATCACCAGACCAACGTTACGAGGGTAATAAAAGAGCCTCATAAAACAAATTACCAAATTACCCGATTACCCATTTACGAAATTAAAAAGCCACCCGCGTCCGGATGGCTCTTGACCACTGAACACTAACCACTGGCCACTATCTCGCGACCGTCTCCTTCTCCCGCTCCACCCCGGCTGTTTGCGCGCTCTCCAGCGTGCCAATCCGCATGCTGTAGAACGAGCGGTAAACGAAGGTGAACGACACGGCGAAAAAGCAGAGCGCAATGATGTGGCTCCAGCCCGAGCCGACTTCGTTGGTCAGCTTCACTGCCAGCGACACTGCCAGCAGGCCAAACAGCGTGGTGAACTTGATGACCGGGTTCATGGCCACCGACGAGGTGTCCTTGAACGGGTCGCCCACGGTGTCGCCGACCACGGTGGCGGCGTGCAGGTCAGTGCCTTTTTGCTGCAGTTCGACCTCGACGATCTTCTTGGCGTTGTCCCAGGCGCCGCCTGCGTTGGCCATGAACATCGCCTGGTAGAGGCCGAAGATGGCGATCGCGATCAGGTAGCCAATGAAGTAGAACGGCTCGATGAAGGCGAAGGTCAGGGTCCCAAAGAAGACGGCGAGGAAGATGTTCCACATCCCCTTCTGCGCGTACTGGGTGCAGATTTCCACCACCTTCTTGCTGTCCTCGACTGACGCCTTCTCCACCCCTTCCAGCCGAATGTTCGCCTTGATGAACTCCACCGCGCGATACGCGCCCGTGCTCACCGCCTGGGTGGAGGCGCCGGTGAACCAGTAGATCATGGCGCCGCCGGTGACCATCCCCAGGAAGAACGGCGCGTGCAGCAGCGAGAGCTTGTCAACGTTGATGGTCAGGCCCTGGGTCAGCGCCATGATGATGGAGAAAATCATGGTGGTCGCCCCCACTACCGCGGTGCCAATCAGCACCGGCTTAGCCGTCGCCTTGAAAGTATTGCCGGCGCCGTCGTTGGCTTCCAGCAGGTATTTGGCGCGCTCGAAGTTGGCGGCGATGTTGTAGTCGCGCTTCAGTTCGCCCTCGATGCCGGGCAAGGTCTCGATCAGGGAGAGCTCGTAGATGGACTGCGCGTTGTCGGTGACCGGCCCGTAAGAATCTACGGCAATCGTCACCGGGCCCATGCCGAGGAAGCCGAACGCGACCAGGCCGAAGGCAAACACGGCCGGCGCCAGCATCAACGGCGTGTTGGTGGCGGGGAGCATGGCGCCAAGTCCCTGCAAGCTGACGTAGTAGGCGATGGACATGAGAATGATCATCGAGCCGCCCAGGTAGTAGCAGGAGAAATTGCCGGCCACAAAGCCGGAGAGGATGTCCAGCGACGCACCGCCTTCGCGCGCCGAGGTCACCACTTCTTTCACGTGGCGAGACTCGGTCGAGGTGAAGACTTTCACCAGCTCGGGAATCACCGCCCCGGCGAGTGTGCCGCAGGAAATGATGCTCGCCAGCTTCCACCACAGCGAGGTGTCGCCTCCCAGGTTGGGAATCATCAGGTAAGAAATAAGGTAGGTGAGTGCGATGGAGATGATGGAGGTCAGCCACACCAGCGTGGTCAGAGGCGTCTCGTAGTTCATCTCGTCGGCGCCCGCGTACTTCGCCTTGGCCCAGGCGCCGTTGATGAAGTAGGAACCGGCGCTCGACACCAGCATCATCACGCGCATGACAAAGATCCAGACCAGCAGTTGCACCTGGATGGTCGGGCTCTTCACCGCGAGGAGGATGAAGGTGATGAGCGCAACGCCGGTCACGCCGTAGGTTTCGAAACCGTCGGCGGAGGGGCCCACCGAGTCGCCGGCGTTGTCGCCGGTGCAGTCGGCGATCACGCCGGGGTTGCGGGCATCGTCTTCCTTGATCTTGAAGACGATCTTCATCAGGTCGCTGCCGATGTCGGCGATCTTAGTGAAGATGCCGCCAGCAATACGCAGCGCCGCCGCGCCCAGCGACTCGCCGATGGCGAACCCGATGAAGCACGGCCCGGCGTAGTCGCCGGGTATGAACAGAAGGATGATCAGCATGATCAGCAACTCCACGCTGATCAGCGCCATGCCGATGCTCATGCCCGACTTGGTCGGGATGGCGTAGCACGGGTACGGCTTGCCCTTCAGGCTGGCGAAGGCGACGCGCGAATTGGCGAAGCAGTTTACCCGGATGCCGAACCAGGCCACACCGTAGCTGCCCAGAATTCCCACCACGCTGAAGCCGAGGATGATTATCACCGTGCCGATGGAGTACTCGTCCTTCAGCAGGACTCCGAAGTAGAGCACGATGACCACCGCGATGAACGCCCACAAAATCGCCAGGAACTTGCCCTGCGTGACCAGATAAGTCTTGCAGGTTTCGTAAATTAGTTCCGACATTTCGCGCATGGCGCGGTGCACCGGCAGGTTCTTGAGCTGCATGTATTGGACGAGGGCGAACAGCAGCCCAAAAATGCAAAACAGGATGCCGATCAGCAGCAGGCTGTGGCCATCAATTCCGTTGAGAAAGGGAACTTTGGAAAGGTCGGGCAGCTTGAGGCTGGCTTCACCGCTCATTTGCTGTGAGGCGGGCGCGGCTTGCTGAGCCAAACTAGCGGTTGAGAACAGCGTGAGCAGAGCGAATACGACCGTGACCACCATCACCGGGCGACGCATGCGCCCAGACAGGGCTCGGCCAAACGGGAGCCAGGTACGCATATAAAGTCCTCCACCAACATTAATCAAATGAATAGGACGACGAATCGGGCCGCATCCTTCAGGCAGCAGCTTGTCTCCGTCCAGGCCGGCGGCGAACCGAGAACATCATTCATTTCTGCCTGATACCACCCCGGATGCGCGCTTCCACGTCAAGGCGGGAGCGATGCGTTTGGCCGCGCTCTCGGCCCCATCTCGCCTGATGCCGACCGGGATGGGACCGCGGGGATTGCCTGCACTCCACCAGTTTCAGCAGAGTACAAGAAGCGAATGTATAACACGGGCGCAAGGCCGGGTCAATGGAGCGAGGTCAAAAGAAACCGCCGCGAGCCCTGCCTGGCGCGGTGCGACGCTTGGTGCGTCACCCTTGACGCGCATGGCAAGCAGCCCCCGCTGCGCTTTGACCGCGCCCGCAGAATTGCGATATAAACATAGAGACAATTCGTTTTGCCCCACTCCTCAGTAGCTCAATGGCAGAGCATCCGGCTGTTAACCGGAGGGTTGTAGGTTCGAGTCCTACCTGAGGAGCCATTTTTTCCTATCTAGAGCTTGGCTGCGCTTCGATTCCGCTCCACTTCGCAACTGTCCGTGAACTGTCCGCATTCTCATGTCGGTGCTCTCTTACTGGGTCCTGGCCGACGGCTGCAGCACCGCAACCCGGTGTTGTTGCTGCTCGGCGCCAACCCGCAAGTAATCCTGCGTGCGCTCCACGGCGTCGCGTTTCTGGTCCTCCGCAACAATGAGCCATCGCGGTCGCCTGGTCTGGGACTTCGCGCGCGAGCAGCGAGGGCGCATCGGGTTGGAGCTCTTGCCCGCCTATGCTCCAGAACTGAATCCGGTCGAGTATCTGTGGTCGCACTGGAAGCAGTACGAGCTACCGAACTTCTGCCCCAAGAGTATCGGAGAACTGAGTCACTATGCCCGGAAGGCACTGCGGCGGATGCGCCGACGGCCTACTCTGGTGATGGCCTCCTGGGAACGGGCGGAGCTCTTTCCACTGTACCTATATTATTCAATACTCAATAGAAGCCGACGTCGGGGAGGTTGTTCTGAGCCTTTTCCAGTTCTTGCGACTGCGTGATGGCGAGACGCCTGGCCCACCCACGGTTCATCACCTGAGATGCGCGAAAAGGTTTGCCTGGTCGGCAGGTTCAACAACATAATCCTGTCCGCGCTGTTTTGAATGCGTCCAGATCGCCGAACCGCTAGTTGACTTTGCCCTTGGCGCGGGCGATGCGCTCGTCGATCGGCTTGCGGCCGGCGAAGCCCTCTTCCGTGCCGTGCCAGTACGTGATGCGCTCCTCACCGAGCTTCCAGCACAGCAGGATGGTCTCGCCGTCGACTTGGCAGGGGAAGTCGAGCAGGCCCATGTCCATGTCTTTCACCTGCGCGCCGGTGGCTTCGATTTCGGCGAGACAATCCTTGATGGTTTGCAGGGCCTTGTCGCAGGCGGCGCGGCGGCGGGCGAGTTTGACGACGTCAATCTCCGAGCCACCGGCAAGGAAGATGCGATGGTTGATCTTCTGGAACTCCCCCTCAATCTCCTCCACCTGCTTCTTGGCTTCCATGCCACGGCGCAAGAGCGATTCCAGCACCGGCAGCAGGGTGTGCGCTTCGTCGAGACTGAACGTTCGGTTGGCCACCGCTGAATAGATTACCACCAAGGGCAAGTGCCAGCGGCCACGCCTGCCGACGTGTTCGTTCGCTGTCGGTCGGGCAAGCTACCTCAGCTTGTCGAGTGTGGCCCGTAGTCGGTTCTTTTTACATCTCGCGCAGGGCCACGGCGACGCGGGCGCGGGCGGCGCGAACCGCCGGAGGCACCCCGCCGACTATGCCCATCAATAGCGCAAAGATCACGCCCCCAGCCAGCAGTGCGGGCGTGACGCGAAACGCGAAGGCCAGGTGGGAGAAGGTCTGCCAGTTCATCGTGCCGGTAGTGAGACCGTTGAGCGGCAGGATGGCGAGGCAGCCCAGCACCCCGCCGACGAACGCAATACACAGGCCTTCGAATACGAAGGATGAAACTACGCTCGCCGCGCCGAATCCCAGGGCACGCATAGTGGCGATTTCCCGGTTACGCTCCGCCACCGCCGAGTACATGGTATTGAGGGCGCCGAACACGGCGCCGATGCCCATGACCAGGCCGACCATCGTTCCCAGCACGAGGATCAGTTGGGTGAGGGCGCGCGACTGCTTGTCGTAGTATTCGATCTCGCGATCCACTTGCACGGTGAGGCGCGGGTCGGAGGTGAGCGCGTCCTTGAAACCGGTGAGCGCGTCGGGCGAGGTAAGGCGCACGGTCACCGAAGAAAAGACGTTGGCAGGACGCTTGTACACGTCCTTCACGACCTGGGCGTCGCCCCAGACTTCGGAATCGAAGGCGCTGCCGCCGGCGTCGAAAACGCCCACCACCGTCCACGTCCCGCCGCCAAACTTGACGCTGTTGCCAAGCTCGAACCCGGAATAGGTTCGGGCGACGTATCGTCCCACGACCAATTCGTTCAATCCGGGCTGGAACATCCGTCCGGAGACGATTCTGACGTTGTCGCGCACGTTCAACACCTTGGGAGAGACGCCGCGCACCTGAACGTTGGCATCGGTCCCGGTCGCCTTCAAAGGAAACGCGGCGATGACCACGGTTTCCGGGCTGACCAGCGGCCCCGACGCTCCACGCTCCACTCCCGGCGCCTCTTCGATGATCTTGACGTGATCCACCGAGACTGCGCTCTCCATTTCGGAGGTTGCGCCGGCGCGACGCACGATGGCGTTACGCGGCGAGCCGGAAGAGACCAGCGTTGCCTTGAATCCCTTGGCCAGCGACAGCATGGCGACGAAGACGCCCACGGTGCCGGCGATGCCGAGCACGGCAACCACGGTTGAGATCCAACGCACGCGCAAACTGCGCAGGTTGTAGGTCAGGGGAATTGCCATCGTTCACACCCTCCGCAAGGCGTCGACAACCCTGAGTCGCATGGCCGAGACGGCGGGCAGAATTCCGCCCACGGCGCCCACCGCCAGCGCGAGGACAATTCCCGCCACCATCGCGCTCGCGGGAAGATAGAAAAACGGCAGGAGGCCGCGGGTGGGATCGCCGCCCAGAGTGAAGAGTTTGGCCAGCAGAATTCCCAGGCCACCTCCCACGATCGCCAGCAGCAGGGCCTCGCCCAGGACCAAACTAAGGACGAAATTGTCCGAGTAGCCGACCGCCTTCAAAATGGCCAGTTCGCGCACGCGGTCGCGGACCGCTATCGCCATGGTGTTTCCGGTCACAAGCAGGAGAGTGAAGAAGACCACGCCTCCAATGCTGAGCAGCAGGAACTGAATATTTCCCGCCTGCTTTACGAACGATGCGGCGAAGGCTTTTTCGGTGTCGGTCTTGGTCTCCCACGGCGAGTTGGCGAAGCTTGCGTCAATGGCCTTGGCGATGCGCACGGCATGGTCGGGATTATCAATGCGCACCGTGTACCAGCCGACCAGTCCATGCCAGTACTGGTTCTGGCGCTCCTCCAGCAGCTTGTAGTGAAACCAGAATTGCGTGGTGTCATCGGCCTGGCGGGTGCCGTGGTAGATGGCGCGGATATTGAACTCCCAGGTGCCGGGAAAGATGGTGCCCTTGAGGGGAACGCGGTCGCCGATCTTCCAGTGGAAGCGTTTCATCAGGTCCTCGCCGACGACGGCGCCTTCGCGGTCGGCGACGAAAGCCTTCCACTCCTCCGCGGGCAGGGCGAATTCAGGGAACATTTCGCGGTAGGTTTCGGTGTCGATGGCAAACTGCGGGAAAAAGTTGCGCTCGTCCTGGTAAACGCCGCCAAACCAGTTGGCGTGCGTCACCTGCTTAACGCCGGGAATCTGCAGCAAGCGCTCTTTGTAGGCGATCGGCAGCGGCTGGATGAGCGAAACCTTGTTGATGATGACCAGACGGTCGGCGCCCGCCACTTCCAAGCCCTGATTAAAAGCGCCGCGCACCACCGTCAGCAGTCCGAACAGGAAGAGCGCGACGGCGAAAGAGCCGACGGTCAGCGTGGTGCGGATCTTCTTGCGCGACAGGTTGGAGAACAGCAGGTGGCGATACTTCATCAGGATGCCTCCACCTTCCTGGCCTCCTCGAGGACGCCCTTGTTGAGATGAAGAACCACGCTGGCGCGCTCGGCGGCGACCGGATCGTGGGTCACCAGCAGCACCGTTTTTCGATGCTCGCGCACCAGGCGGCCGAGCAGGTCCATGATCTCGTCAGCGCTCTTGCGGTCCAGATCGCCGGTGGGCTCATCGCAGAGTAGGAACGTGGGATCGGCGACGATGGCGCGCGCAATGCCGACACGCTGTTCCTGCCCGCCGGACAGTTGCCGGGGAAAGTGGTGCATGCGGTCGGCAAGCCCGACGACCTGCAGCGCGGTTTCGATGTGCTGGCGGCGCTCCGCCTTGGAGAGCTTGGTCAGCAGCAACGGTAATTCGACGTTTTGAAACGCGGTCAGCACCGGGATCAGGTTGTACATCTGGAAAATGAAGCCCACATGCCGCGCGCGCCACGCCGTCAGCTTGCCGGCCGACATGTGGGTGATCTCGTCCCCGGCAACGGTGATGCTGCCGGCGGAGGGCAGGTCGAGGCCACCCAGCAGGTTCAGCAGCGTCGTCTTGCCCGAGCCGCTCGGCCCCATGAAGGCGACAAAGTCGCCAGCGTCCACGTCCAGGTTCAGGCCCTGCAGGACATGAATCTCCTCGCTGCCACGCTGATACTTTTTGTCCAGCCCGCGCACCCGGACCAGACTAGTCCCATCACCGCGACCGTCAACCCTGACCATAGAAGCTCCTGAAATGCTAAGTGATCGGTGGTCAGCGGTCAGTCTTTGGCTTTTTGCTGACCACTGACTACTGGCCACTGACCACTTACTTTCTGATCCCCACCTTGCTGCCGTCGTGCAGTCCCTCGGCCCCGCCGACCACGACCTGGTCGCCATCGGAAACGCCGGCCAACACGATTTGATCCTCACCCTGCGCGCCGCCCACGCGAATGGCGCGCCGCTCCACTCGGCCATCCTTATATAGAAAGACCGCCGCCTGACCGCCTTCGTCGCGCACCGCGCTCTTTGGGATCAGCACTTGTGCGGCCGCGGATTGCGGCTGCGCGGGCGCATCGCTCAGAAACGCAACTTTCACTCCCATATCCGGCAGAATGCGCGGATCGAGCTTATCAAAAGAGATGCGCACCTTCACCGTCGCTTTCTGCCGGTCGGCGGTGGGAATCACCGTGCGCACTTTGCACGGAATCTTCCAGTCAGGATAAGCGTCGAGCGTGGCGGTGACCGGCTGGCCGGAATTGACGCGGGCGATGTAGGATTCGTTCACGTCCACTTCGATCTCCAGCGAGTTCATGTCCACAACGGTGGCAATGCCGGTGCGCGTGAAGCCGCCGCCGGCCGAGATCGGCGACACCATTTCTCCGACCTGTGCGTCCTTGGAAACGACAATGCCATCGAAGGGCGAGCGCACGGTGCAGTTATCGAGGTCCTGCCGGGCAACGCGGATGCGAGCGTCGGCAGCCAGGGTCTGCTCCTTCGCCAGCGCAATACGCGCCCGATAGCTGTCGGCCGTGGTCCGAGCCAGGTCGAGGGCTTGCTGGCTGGTAACGCCGCCGGTCTTCAGGCTCTCGGTGCGGCGCAACTCGCGCTCCGCATTGGCTAGATTCACTTCCAGGTCGGCGAGCGCGGCCGAGGTCGCATCACGATCGGCGATGGCGGAATTCAGGCGTACGCGAGCATCGGAATCGTCCAGCAGGGCCAACACCTGCCCCTGCTGCACGCGCATGCCTTCCTCGGCGTTCATGCGCGTGACCCGGGCGGTGATCTTGGCGGCGACAGTGGCGCGGCGCCGGGGTGTTACGTAACCGCTCGCATTTAGAAGCGCGACCCGACTGTCACCGCCCGCGGCCGTGCGAGCCACCGCCACTTCGACCATGGGCGTCTTGCGCTGCAGAGCCAACACCAGCGCGAGCACCAACAGACCTGCGCCCAAGGCGGCCGCAAACCAGCGCAGCCATTTGCGCCCGCCGGCGCTGGAGCGGGCCCGTTCGTCAATCCTCAAAGGGGTCAGGTCCGGCAGAGTGGATCCTGGGCGCGGGGCCATGCAGCACGCCTCCTCCTGCGGTGCCTCTGAAACCATGAAGAATGACACGTCGCCTTCGACTCTTGCAACCGGCAGCCACATCTGCCAATCGCAAGCAGGGGGGAGAGCTCATCAGACGTTGTCACAGACGGCTCGCACCCAATTTGCTAGACTCGACCGCCATGAAGGGAAGAGTGGTCGAAAAGGTGGCGCATGCGCTGGATCGTGCCGCCGAGGTGATCGGACGCGAGAATCCCGAGCGATTGCCGCAACATCTGCTGACCGGCCGGCGCGGAGAGGACGATGCTTATTTTTATCTGCGGCGGCTGGGGTACGTAATGGTGGCGCGCAACTGGCGGTCGCCGCGGCATCGGGGCGAACTCGACTTGGTGGGGTGGGATGGGGACGTGCTCTGCTTCATTGAGGTGAAGACCCGAACCACGCGCGACGTCAAGCCCGCCGAGGCCGCCGTGGACGAGGAAAAACGTCGCGATCTTGGCGCCGTCGCGCGCGATTATCGGCGCCGCGTTGCCGGCAATCCTGCCCTGCGGTTTGACGTTGTCAGTGTGTACTACGCCACCAAGGTAACCTCTCCGGATATTACGCTCTTCAAAAATGCCTTCCCGATGCCGTAGAATGGAGCATCATACGCTAGGGGAGAATTCTCTTTGCCAGAACTAAGAAAAGATCCCATTGTGGGCCGCTGGGTCATTATTTCCACCGACCGGGCCAAGCGCCCAACTGATTTTGCCCGCGAGCAGAACAAGCTGAAGGGCGGTTTTTGCCCGTTCTGCTACGGCAACGAGAGCAAGACGCCGCCCGAGATCCTGGCTTACCGCCCCAACCCGAACGGCGGAGCGCCGGCGGCGAAGGATTCGCCCGGGTGGACGGTGCGCGTGGTGCCCAACAAGTTCCCGGCGCTGGGCATCGAGGGCAACCTCAACCGCCGTGCGGAAGGGATGTTCGACCGCATGAACGGCATCGGCGCGCACGAGGTCATCATCGAGACCCCGGACCACGCCGCCAGCCTGGCGACGATGAAGGAACGCCGGGTGGAAGACAGCCTGTGGGCCTTCCGCGACCGCATCCTTGACCTGAAGCAGGATAAGCGCTTCAAGTACATCCTGATCTTTAAGAACCATGGCGAGGCGGCAGGCGCGTCGCTGGAGCATCCGCACTCGCAGTTGATTGCGCTGCCCATTCTTCCCAAGCAGGTAGTCGAGGAGTTGGAGGGCGCCAAGCAGTACTACATCTACAAGGAACGGTGCGTCTTCTGCGATGTCATTCGCCAGGAACTGGACAACGGAATCCGCATCGTCGGCGAGAACGAGCAGTTCGTCACCATGGCGCCCTACGCGCCGCGCTTTCCGTTCGAGACCTGGATCCTGCCCAAGCGGCACGAGTCGGCGTTCGAGAATTCCTCGTCGGCGATGTTCGAGGACCTGGCGAAGGCGCTCAAGAACCTGCTGGCCAAGGCCCACAACGTGCTCGACAACCCGGCCTACAACCTGGTGGTCCATACCTCGCCGGTGCAGGACCCGTTCAACGAGCACTATCACTGGCACATTGAGTTCATGCCCAAGCTGACCAAGACGGCAGGATTCGAGTGGGGCACTGGTTTCTACATCAATCCCACGCCGCCGGAGGAAGCGGCCAAGTTCCTGCGCGAGGCCAGCGTGGAGACGCAGCCGCCAGTCCCGGCGCCCGCAGCCCCCACGGTTGCGACCAAGTAACCGCAGAACCTGAAAACAGAAGTTGAAAACGCCGGCAGACCAGGGCTGCGGGCGTTTTTTCTTGGTTTGAACCGAGGACGGACGAACTTGAAGCTGCGTCCATTCGAGATTAGCAGCGTGGTGGTACACTCCACCGTCAATGCTCGAAGCAAAAACTCTGCGCAAGACCTACGGCAAGGTGGTCGCGCTCGACGGCGTCAGCCTGCGTGCGAATGAAGGCGAGGCTGTCGGCCAGCTCGGGCCCAATGGCGCGGGGAAAACCACCACTGTCTCCATCATCGCCGGCCTGCTGCGTCCGGATTCCGGCGAAGTGCTCATTGCAGGCAGTCCGTTGCGCGGCGACACCGATCCCATCAAGCGCAAGATCGGCCTCGTTCCCCAGGACATGGCTCTCTTCGACGAGCTTTCCGCTCTCGACAACCTCTCCCTGTTTGCCGCACTCTATCGAATTGACCGCGCAACCGCTAAACGCGCCATCGCCGACGCGCTCGATCTGGTCGGCCTCGCCACTCGCGGCCGGGACAAGGTCGAGACTTTCAGTGGCGGCATGAAGCGGCGCCTGAATCTTGCCGGCGCGCTTCTCCACGACCCGCAGATCCTGCTCCTCGACGAGCCCACTGTGGGGGTAGATCCGCAGAGCCGCAACGCTATCTTCGACAACCTCGAGACCCTGAAGCAACGCGGTAAAACCCTTATCTACACCACCCATTACATGGAGGAAGCCGAGCGACTCTGCGACCGCATCGTCATCATCGACCATGGCAAAGTCATCGCCGACGATACCCTCGTCGGCCTGCACCGCATGTTGCCGGTCACCAACGTCCTCGCCATCGAACTCGAAACGCCCGATGGATTGCGTTTGGAGCAACCGCGGACCCTGCCGGACGTTCAGTCGGCGGAGATTCGCGAAGGTGTCTTGCGAATTGGCGTACGCAATCTCGCGACCGACACTCCTGGAATTTTGAAGTGGCTGGCCGAACATGGTCATCCCTACCAGCACCTGGGCAGCGAAAGGCCCAACCTGGAATCGGTCTTTCTGACTCTTACCGGAAGGAGCCTGCGCGACTCATGAACACTGCCTTCTGGGCCCTGGTGCGAAAAGATCTTCGGCTGTTTTTCTCCGATCGGCGCGCGGTTGTCGTCGGCTTGCTGGTGCCGATCATCTGCGGTTCCTTCTTCGGCTACCTGTTTGGCGGACGAAAGGGCGACACGGAAGTCAGCCGCATGCCGGTGCTCGTCATCGACCAGGACCAGAGCGACGTTTCCGCTGCCATCGTCGCCCGCCTGACCGCCGACAAGAACCTCGGGGTGAAGCCATCCACCTTGGAAGCCGCGCAGGTGGCCGTGCGCAAGGGCAAGGCCATGGTGGCGATTGTGATTCCCAAGGGCTTTGGCATCGACGCCGGACGCGCCCTCTTCTACAGCGGCGCCACCAAGCCGGAGCTTCGCGTACTCTACGACCCGTCGCATGCCATGGAATCCGGAATGGTCCAGGGGATTCTGAGCGGCGCCGTCATGCAGTCGGTTAGCAAGGAGATGTTTGCCGGCAAGAGCGGGCGCCAGATGGTCAGCCAGTCGCTGGCGGAAATCGAATCCGCCAAAGATATGCCCGCCACGGACAAGAAAGTATTGCGCGACCTGCTGGGCAGCGTTCATGCCTTGAATGAGCAGCAGGACCGCGAGCAATCGGCCGGACAACCGCAGTCGTCGGTGGGCTTCGCCATGCCCTACGAAACCCGCGTCGAAGCCGTTACCTCCGACTCCGGCATTCAGTACAACGGCTACGCCCATTCCTTTGGTGGAATGGGAATTCAGTTCATCCTGTTTATGGGACTCGACGTCGGCATCCGCCTTTTGCTGTTGCGCAAGAGCGGCCTCTGGCAGCGGCTGCGCGCGGCCCCACTATCACGCGGCGTCCTGCTGGGCAGCCGAGCGGTCAGTGCCGCCATGATCGCGGCATTTATCAATGCTCGTCCTGTTCGCCTTCGCGCGGGTGGTGTTTGGAGTTCACATTCAAGGCAGTCTGCTTGGATTTCTGGGTATCTGCGCTGCCTTCTCGCTGATGACCGCCGCCTTCGGATTGATGGTTGCAGCGCTCGGCAAGACCGTCGAAGCCACTCGCGGCATCTCCATCATGGCGACCCTGATCATGGTCATGCTAGGTGGCGCGTGGGTTCCGGCGTTCATTTTTCCGCAATGGCTGCAGAAGGCCACCCTGGTTGTGCCCACGCGCTGGGCCATGGACGGTCTCGACGCCATGACCTGGCGTGGCCTGGATCTCTCCGCCGCTCTGCCGCCCATCGCCGTGCAGCTTGTGTTTACGGCGGCGTTCGGGATCGTCGCCGTGACGCGCTTCCGCTGGGAGGCGGAAGGCTAGGCGTGATTCAGGCGGCGTGCCGGTCTTCGTACTCCTCGTTCCAAGCCATCTGGACGGCTTCCAACTTGCCCTCGGTGGACTTCTTGGGATCGTCCACGAAGCTGGGCAGTTCAGCGATCATGCGGTGCAGGTCGGTAAAGCGCACCTCGAGAGGATTAATGTCGGGATACGTGTTGGCCAACATCAGGCCGATGTCTTCGGCGTCTTCCCAGTGCAGCTCTGTCGGCATAGCGCTCCTAGTCGGGTGATCAGATGATCGGTTGATCTGGTGACCTGCGACACCGGATTTTCGCCGATCACCGGATCGCCCGATCACCCGATGAAATCAGTGTTCTCCGCCTTCGGAAACGTAGTTTCGGTTCCATTCGGGCACGTGGACCACGATCTCGCCCGGCTTGGTGACCACGCACTGGCAGCCAAGGCGCGAGTTGAGTTGCAGGTCGGCAGCCATGTCGAGCCGGTCGGCCTCATCATCATCCATCTCGCTGAGCAGTTCGGCCCCCTTGATCACCTGCACGTGGCAGGTGGTGCAGGCGCAATTGCCCCCACAAGCGTGGTCGAGGAAGACGTGGTGGTTCAGCGCCACGTCGAGCAGCGATTCTGGTTTGCCGTGATCCTTGTACGGCATTTTGCCGAGTTCAAACTCGACCGTCTTGCCTTCGGGCAGGAAAGTCACCTTGACGGTGTTCGGGGAAAGTTCGGCAGTCGCCGTGCCTGTGTTCTGATCTTTTTCTTCGGCCATAAGTGACTCGCTCGCGCTTACGCGCTCGCTTTAAATGTGTCGCCCCTAAAGGGGCTCGGCTCATATCGTCTCATCCACTCGCTACGCCCGGCACTCATAACTGATGGCTGACAGCTATTTAATCTCCGCCGGCGCGATCGGGTGCGGCGCTTCCGGCCCTTCGCCGACGTTTACCTGTTCCATGGTTTTACCCTTTAGCGCCGACCCTACCGCCGAATCCATCATCAGCTCCGCCAGTCGCATGGTGCCCTGGTTCAGCGCGTCGATTGCGGAGCGGACGGCATGGTGGTCGTCCTGGTCCATGACCGTGCGCAAGGCTTTTTCCTGCTTGGCGATCTGCTTGCGCTCATCCGAGGTGAGCTGCTGCCACGCCGGGCTTAGCTTGCCCTTCTCCAGAGCGGTCAGGATGGTGTTGGCCTCGTTGCGCGCCTCGATTACCTGCCGCTGGCGGAAGTCCTCTTCCGCGTAATCGAACGACTCTAGGATCATGTTCTCAACTTGCTCGTCAGTGAGGCCGTAACTAGGCTGCACGGAGATTTCCGCTTCCTTGCCGCTGCGCTGCTCGCGCGCCGAGACATGCAGGATGCCATTGGCATCAATCAAAAAGCGCACCTCAATGCGCGGCAGTCCCGCGGGCATGGGCGGAATGCCTTTCAGATCGAAGCGGGCCAGCGAGCGGTGGTCCTTGGCCAGTTCGCGCTCGCCCTGCAACACGTGGATCGCGACGTTGGTCTGGCCGTCCACGCCGGTGGTGAAATGCTCGGTGGCTGACGCGGGAATCGTCGAGTTGCGATGAATGATCTTGGCCACAACGCCGCCCAGCGCCTCGATGCCCAGCGACAGCGGCGTGACGTCGAGCAGCAGCATGTCCTTGGTGGCTTCCGAGCCGCCGCCCAGGATGTTGGCTTGCACCGCGGCGCCGAGCGCGACCACCTCATCCGGGTTCAGCTCCGAATGCGGTTCGCGCTTGAACAAGTCGCGAACAGTCTGGCGCACGCGCGGAATTCGCGTCGAGCCGCCCACCAGCGCGACCTCGTTGATCTGTTCCGGGGTTAGCCCGGCATCCTTCATCGCCTGCTTCACCGGGCCGACGGTGCGCTGCAGGATGGGCTCAATCAATCCCTCGAACTGCTGGCGTGTGATCTCACGCTGGTACCTCTTGCGCCCGGGCAGGTCAACCTCGATGATCGTCTCTTGATATGACGAGAGGGCGATCTTGGCGTCAATCACCGCCTTGCGAATGGCCTGTACGACCTCGGCTGTGCGGCGGTAGTCCAGGCCCATGTCGCCGCGAATATCGTCGAGGGCAATGGTGATCAGCAGGTTGTCAACGTCGTCGCCACCAAGGTGGGTGTCGCCATTGGTGGCGATGACCTCAAAAATTCCCTCGTGCAGCCGGAGAATCGAAATGTCGAAGGTGCCGCCGCCCAGGTCATACACCGCGGCCACGCCGGCACGCTGCTTGTCCAGGCCGTAGGCCAGCGCGGCCGCCGTGGGCTCGTTCACCAGGCGCAGGACTTCCAGTCCCGCGATGCGGCCTGCATCCTTGGTCGCCTGTCGCTGCGCGTCGTTGAAATAAGCCGGGACGGTTATGACCGCCTTTTTCACCGGCGCGCCGAAGTAGCGCTCTGCATTGCGCTTGAGCTGGCGCAGAATGAAGGCGGAAATTTCCGGCGGCGTGTAATCCTTATCCGCCAGCTTGATGCGCAGCACTTCGCCGGGCTGCAGGTCTTCGGCGAGGCGGAACGGAAACAGCTTTAGTTCCTCCTGGATGTCTTCCACGCCGCGGCCCATGAGGCGCTTGATGGAATAAACCGCGCGCTCCGGGGTTTCGATCAGGTACTTGCGCGCGGGATTGCCGACAACGATCTGGCCCTTCGTGTCCAGCGCCACCAGCGAGGGGACGAGGTTTGACCCGTCCTCGCCGGGAATGACCTGGGGTTTGCCGTCCGTCCCCATGAAGGCCACCAGCGAGTTCGTGGTTCCGAGATCGATTCCGACTACGCGTTCTTCAGCCATTTGTAATGGTAATTTGTAATTGGTAATTTGCCGGTTCCGGGCGGCGCAGCGGACCTTCCGCGAAAATTGCAAATTACAAGTTACAAATTGCAAATCCTTCAATCTTCCAGAACTTCATTCACGTCCCGCACCAGATTGCGGATATAGCTTCGCCGGTTCAGCAGGCCGACCATCTTGTCCCGCACCGGCTTGCGCAGCGACTCGTCCGCATCCTCCGGCAGCGCGTCCCACTCGTTCCAAGAGCCGCGCAACTCGTCCATGAGTGCGTCGTGCTTGGACCGTAAGTCGTTGCGCGTGCCTTCCACCTCGCGCAGGAGCTCGGCATCGCGCTCACCCATCTTCTTGTTCGTGCGCGCTTCTTCGAGCTGCAGGTTGAGCTCGAAGACTTCTTCCAGCAGCTCCGGCGGGATTACCTGCTTCTTCTCCTCGCCCGTCTGGCGCGCCTTGTCAGTGGCGGCCTTGGACTGTTCCTCCATGTGCACGCCTTCGAGTTTCAGCAGGTACTCGGTACGCGCGATCGGGTCGCGCAGGGTGCGGTAGGCATCGTTGAGCTGCGAGCTTTTCTCCAGGCTCCATTGCTGTTCCTGGCCTGCGGCGCGCGCGTATAGGTCGGGATGCAGCTTGCGGCTGAGCTTGTAGAACTCGTTCTCCAGCGCGGCCACATCAACATTCAACTTGCGCGGCAGCCCGAAAAAGGTGAAGTAGTCGGTGGGCAGCGCCGGTTGCAGCTTGCCGCAGGACTGGCAGAAGTGGGCCGCGCGCATGTCGCCGCACGACCAGCAGGCGTGCGTGACCGCGCCTTCATCGAACATCTGGAGCGCGGCTTCGGGTTTGTTGGTGGCGCTCATATTCCGGCTCTCAGCAATTAGCGACTAGCAGTTCGCCATCGGCGTCATGCCTCAGCTAGTTGCTAATCGCTAATGGCTAATGGCTGCTGCTAGCTGAACGACGTGCCGCAGCCGCAAGACTTGCTCGCGTTCGGATTGACGAACACGAAGCTTTGCTGCATCAGCGTCTCCTGGTAATCCAGGGTCATGCCGTGCAGGTAGATGAATGACTTGGGATCCACGAACACGCGCACCTCCCCGAACTGGAAGATGCGATCGCGCTCGCGCGGCTGGGTGTCAAAGCGGATGTTGTACGTCAGTCCGGAGCAGCCTCCGCCCTGTACGCCCAGGCGCAGCCCGCCCTGTTCCGACGAGATGCCTTCCTTCTGCATCGCCGCCTTGATCCTGACCAGCGCGCGCTCGGTCACCTGGATGCCGCGCGCCGGCACCGAAGCAGGCTTCTGTTCTGGCGTGGCCGGTTGCTGACCTGCGCCATTCGGCTGCACCGCTTCGGGCACCGCCTGCTCCGGTTTGTCCGTCATAGTGGCCATGACAATTGCCGATCGGGTGATCGGATGATCTGCCGATCCGGTGTTCGCGAACCTTGTGCCGAAAACCCGATCACCCAATCGCCAGGTTCCTAGTCTCCCGCCTTCGCCATCGGCGCGTGCGCCCCGCTCTGGGCGGCCACGCTGTTCTTCTTCTTCCAGTCGCCGATGGCGGCGCGGATGGCGTCCTCGGCCAGCACCGAGCAGTGGATCTTCACCGGGGGCAGGGAGAGCTCGCGCACGATGTCCGTGTTCTTGATCGACAGCGCCTCATCCACCGTCTTGCCCTTCACCCATTCGGTGGCCAGCGAGGAGGAGGCGATGGCCGAGCCGCAGCCGAATGTCTTGAACTTGGCGTCCTCGATGATCTGGGTGGCGGGGTTCACCTTGATCTGCAGCTTCATGACGTCGCCGCATTCCGGCGCGCCCACCAGACCTGTGCCCACCGCCGGACTGCTCTTGTCCATCGACCCCACGTTGCGCGGGTTGGTGTAGTGATCCAGTACCTTGTCACTGTATGCCATTTGTCAGTTTCTCCTAAACTCGAAATCCTGTTCGTCGCAACTGCGGAACTGCCCGGAACGGGCAATTGTTATCGTCGCCCTCAATTGCCCGATTACCCGATTCGGCAATTACCCGATCCAACTCATCCTTCCGCGGCCCAGCTCACGGTTTTCAGGTCGATGCCTTCCTTTGCCATCTCGTAGAGCGGCGAAAGCTCGCGCAGGCGCCGCACCACTTCGATCAGCCGCGCGGCCACGTAGTCCACCTCGGCCTCGGTGTTGAACCGGCCGATGCCGAAGCGGATGGAACTGTGCGCCAGGTCGTCGCCGGTGCCGAGGGCCTTCAATACATAGGATGGCTCCAGCGTCGCCGAGGTGCATGCCGAGCCGCTGGAAACCGCGATGTCGTTGATGCCCATCAGCAGCGATTCGCCTTCCACGTAAGCAAAACTGATGTTCAGGTTGTTGGGCAGGCGGTGCTCCATCG
This sequence comes from Terriglobia bacterium, assembly GCA_020073185.1. Classification (NCBI taxonomy): domain Bacteria; kingdom Pseudomonadati; phylum Acidobacteriota; class Terriglobia; species Terriglobia bacterium. Next base: position 5,928 of record JAIQFT010000057.1, on the reverse strand, counting down.
AACCGTTGACGTAGACTTCGTCCAGGCTGCCCATGATCTTGTCCTTGAGCCGGTTTCGCAGGCCGGCCAGGCGGCAGCTCTCCTGCGGCATCTCCTGGTGACAGATCGCGCACGCCTTGCCGAGTCCCACGATTCCGGGAACGTTGAGCGTGCCGCTGCGCATGCCGCGCTCGTGCCCGCCGCCGTCAATGATGGGCGACACCTGCACCCGCGGATTCTTGCGCCGGACATAGAGCGCGCCCACTCCCTTCGGCCCGTACATCTTGTGCGCCGAGATCGACATAAGATCAATGTTCATCTTCTGCACGTCAATCGGGATCTTGCCGACCGCCTGGGTGGCGTCCGAGTGGAACAGCACGCCACGCTCATGACAGAGCTTGCCGATCTCCGCGATTGGCTGCAGCACCCCGATCTCGTTGTTGGCCGCCATCAACGTCACCAGGATGGTTTTGTCGTCCATGGCGCGCTTCAGGTCGTCGAGGTCAATCAGGCCGTCCTTCATCACCGGCATGTAGGTCACGCGGAAGCCGTACTTCTCCAGGCGCTTGCCCGTATCCAGCACAGCCTTGTGCTCGGTAACTGCGGTGATGATGTGGTTGCCCTTTTCGCGGTACATCTCGGCCACGCCCTTGATGGCCAGGTTGTCGCTTTCAGTGGCGCCGGAGGTGAAAATGATTTCCTTCGTGTTGGCCCCTACCAGCTTGGCGATGCGCTCGCGCGCCTGCTCCACCGCCTCTTCCGCTACCCAGCCAAATACGTGGTTGCGGCTGGCCGCGTTGCCGAACTTATCGGTGAAGTAGGGCAGCATCTCTTCCAGGACGCGTGGATCCAGCGGCGTGGTGGCGTGATTGTCCATGTAGATGGGGAGCTTCACCCCGTTGGGCACGCTCGTCTCGGATATCGTCTTCTGCTCGCTCATCGGAATCTCCATTGTTTGCCGCTCTCGGCCTCGTCAACTCAAACTCACGAACTCCTCCGGCGCCACAGTCACCGTCTGCTCTCCCATGTCGCCGATGGTAATCTTGCTCAAAACCTCTTCAATGCTCTGGCTGACTCGGCGCAGCGGCTCACGCACCGTGCACCGGCTCGTCTGGCCGCATTCGCCGCGGGTGGTGACGCACGAGGTCAGAAACAGCGGGCCTTCGATGGCCCGGATGACTTCCAGCGCGGAAATCGTGCGCGCATCGCGCGCCAGCAGATATCCGCCGTTGGTCCCCTGCTGCGAGGTCAGCAGCCCGGCCTTGACCAGTTTCTGCAGGATCTTGGCCAGCAGTTCGGGCGGAATGCCGTGCGCTTCGGCGATGTCCTTGGCGCTGCAGGAGGCCATCCCGTTCTCGGCCAGGTATCGCATCGCGATCAGGCCATAGTCCGCTTTCTTGGTCAGCTTCAGCACGCGCCAGTTCCGCCCCTAAAATCTCCGACCAATTTAGTCGTACATGTATTTTAGATGCCCGAGCCTCTGGAAAGCAACACAAAACAGGGAACGGGGAAATGTTGGGGTGGAGCGTAAGTCCCAGCGTCTTCAATGGTTACATATTGGCGATAAATTCGGTCGGATTTTTTCGATGCAACCGCAAGTCGGCCACAACATGGACCCGGTCGCGGTGCTGGTTCCCGGCCACGCCTGTGTGGGCGTGCGCGAGTCACAACAGCGAGCAGGGCATTTATCCCATGCCGCTGGCCGCCAGTTCCGGCCCGACTTCCACCCGCGCCGCCGCTCCGCATTCCCCTGCCGCGGAATAGCTTGGATCCGCCAATCTCCAAGGAGATTGGCCATCCTGTCGCGCTTGCTTCCCATCCCACCCTTGGGCGCCGATTTTGGGACAAGGTATTTCCCGGAGCCGCAGTAGCTCTTGACAAGCTATCGGGCCGGTCTAAAATAGCGCACATTATTTCCGGGAATCTTACCGGATTTATGAACTACAACCAGCCGCTACCACCTGCCAAACCTTCCTTGCCGAGCATGGGCATGGACAAGCCGTGTGAACATCCGCGTGTGCGGATCGTGGCCCGCGAAGAGGACTCGGAATTCGTTGAATGCCTCGAGTGCGGCGACATCTTCGAATCGAGCGAATTCAAGGATATGGCAATCGAAGAACGATCCACCGGCACCGACGCCTAGAGGTCCCCTCCGCTACTGTCGCCTGGCACGACCAGAGTGGAAGTGTGCGTCCCCGGCAGCGGCCTTTCATTATTTCATTCTGACTTCTTCATTCTTCATTCCTTCGCCGCTGCCGATTGCCAGCCGCAATTATTTGCTTGACTCATGCAAGTAATTAGCCGTAGCCTACCCTTCATGAGCAACACCATTGACATCGACGCCTGGTGGAACCAGTTGGAGCGGCTGGAACGCGTGCTCCTGTGCGTCGGACCCGACGAGGTCTGCTGCGAAGGTCTGACCCCGCGCCAGACTTCGATCCTGCGCACCTTGATCGCGCAGGAGGGCGCGCGCTTGTCGGACTTGGCCGCCGCTTCGCGCATCACGCCGAGCGCCATGACCCGCGTCATCGACAAACTGGAGAGCCAGGGAATGGTGCGGCGGGTTCGCGGTGCGCAGGACGATGGCCGCGCGGCCCAGGTAGAGCTCACCCCTGCCGGCCGCAAGGCGCGCCGCCGCATCGACCAGTTGATGCGCGATCGCGCCCGCGCCGTCGCCGAGTCGTTCCCTGAAAACCGCCGCGCCGAAGTGTTGCGGCTATTGCAGGAGTTTAGTAACGCGTTGGAATCGAGCGGGTGTTGCGGTCTGCGCCCGACCGGCCTGACGCAACTGAAAGGACAGTTGCCATGAAAATCCAGGAAGCAGTGAAGGAACACTACGGCGCCGTCGCCCGCGGCGAGCAGTCCGGATGCGGATGCGCCACCACCTCCGAACTCGCGCAAACCATCGGCTACAGCGCCGAAGACATCGCGTTGGCCGGGGAAGCCAATCTCGGCCTGGGCTGCGGCAATCCGCTCGCGCTGGCCGAAATTCGCGAGGGCATGACCGTGCTCGACCTCGGCTCCGGCGCCGGCTTCGACGCTTTTCTGGCTTGGCGGCGCGTCGGTCCGACCGGCCGCGTCATCGGCGTGGACATGACCGACGACATGCTTGCCCAGGCGCGCGCCAACGCCGAAAAACTCGGCGCCGCCAACGTCGAATTCCGCCAGGGCTTTATCGAAAAACTGCCCCTGCAAGACTCCTCGGTGGACTTGGTGATCAGCAACTGCGTCATCAACCTGAGCGTGGACAAGCCCGCGGTGTTCCGCGAAATCGCGCGCGTACTCAAGCCCGGCGGGCGCATCGCGGTCGGCGACCTGGTGCTGCTGCAGCAACTGCCGCCGCAGGTGGCCAAGAGCGTGGCTGCCTACGTCGGCTGCATCGCCGGCGCCAGCCTGATGACTGACTACGTGCTCATGGCCCTCGACGCCGGGTTGACCGATCTCTCGATCCCGCAGATCGCGCACGGCAAGCAACTGGCCGACGCGGTCGCGCCCAGCGCCTGCTGCGGTAGCGATCCCATCGCGAAAGCCGCCGCCAACGCCATCGCTTCCATCAAGCTGCACGGAAGAAAACCGTAAAACGAGTTTCGAGTTTCTGGTTTCTAGTTTCCAGGCACGGGCCACTGACCGCTAGCCACCGGCCACTGCCTCTAGAAACTAGAAACTGGAAACTCGAAACTGAGTTATGCTTCCGCAGGGGCCTTATGGCGGAGCGCAGAGCGGCGGAACGATGGCCGATTCGCTGCGAAATCCATTGCCAGGCTGGGGACCAGGTTTTTCAGGCGGAGTCCTTCGACGTGAGCGAAGACGGCGTCTCCTTCCTCACCGACGCTCATCTGCCGATCAACAGCGAGGCCGTCCTGCACTTCCGCATCCACCCCGATGACCCACTGATCGTGGTCCGCGTGCTGGTGCGCTGGCAAAGCGGCCGCCGTGTCGGCGTGCAATTCCTCGATCTGAAGCACGAGCACCGCGACAGCTTGCACAAGCACCACGCCAGGACCGCCGCCGGAAAAAATAGCCGGTAGTTCGAAAGCGGCAACTGATCGCTCGCAGACTGAGCCAGAGCTGTTCCCGATCTACCAACTACCAACTGCCAACTACTTCCTCTTCCACCTCACCCCATCTTTCGTGTCTTCCAGAATGATCCCCGCGCTGGCAAGCTGATTTCTGATCTCGTCCGCGCGCGTGAAGTTGCGCGCTTTCTTGGCCGCATTCCTCTGCGCGATCAGCGCGTTAATCTTTGCGTCGCTCAGTTCGACCGCCTTGGCGACCTCGACCGTTTCCTCGCTGGCTTCCTGGATGCGCCCCTCCTGCTTCGCCCATTCCAGCACCTGGCGCACCTTTTCGGCGTCGTGGTCCGCCATCACGGCAAAAATTTCGTCGAATGATGCCAGCGCTCCCAGCAGTGGCGCGACATTTTCCTGCTGCAACTGCCCGGCGTCGGCGGCCGAATTTGCCTCCCGCACCATGTCGAACATTGCCCCCAGGGCCTCGGCGGTGTTGAGGTCGTCGCCCAGTGCCGCGCGCATCTTCTCCACCGTTGCGGTTGCCAGTTCGGTGATTGCCGGATTGCTGCCCTTGGGGAACTGTGCCGTTTCCAGACGCAGCTTGAAATTCCGCAGGCGCTCCACCGCCTGCGCCGCCTGCTTCAAACCGTCGAAGGTGAAATTGAGCTGCTTGCGGTAGGGCACGGAGGTCAGCAGGAAGCGCAGCGACGACGGCTTGTGTCCTTTCAAAATCAGGTCGCGGAGCGTGTAAAAGTTGCCCAGCGACTTCGACATCTTCTCGCCCTCAACCAGCAGGAATCGCGCATGCATCCAGAAACGCGCAAACATTTTCCCGGTTAGCGACTCCGATTGCGCAATTTCGTTTTCGTGGTGCGGGAAGATCAGGTCCTCGCCGCCGAGGTGGATGTCGAAAGTATCGCCCAGGTACTTCATCGACATGGTCGAGCACTCGATGTGCCACCCCGGACGTCCCGGGCCGATCTCGGTCTCCCAGAACGCCTCGCCGGGTTTGGGCGCCTTCCACAGCGCGAAGTCGCGGGCGTTGTCCTTATCGTATTCGTCCACATCCACGCGCGCGCCCTCGATGATTCCGCCGAAATCTTTCTTGGACAGCTTGCCGTAGGTAGGGAAGGCCGCGATGCGGAAGTAGTACGAGCCGTCTTCGGTGCGGTAGGCGTGCCCGCCGTCCACCAATTGCTTGATGAACTGCGCCATCTCCTTGATGTGGTCGGTGGCGCGCACCAGGATCTCCGGCTTCTCGATATTCAGCAAGCTGGAGTCCTCCAGGAAGGCCTTCTCGTATTTCATGGTGTACTGCTGCACGCTGACGCCCTGCTGGGCGGCGTTGCGGATGATCTTGTCATCCACATCGGTGATGTTCATAGCGTGCTGGAGCTGGAAGCCGCTTTGCCGCAGGGAGCGCCGCAGCAGATCCACGAAGACGAAGGTACGGAAGTTGCCGATATGGCCGAAGTCGTAGACCGTGGGCCCGCAGGCGTACATGCGGACCAGGTTGTCTTCCAGGGGCTGGAAGTCGTCGACTCGTCCCGTAAGCGTATTGAAGAAGCGCGGCATAGCGACCCGGTCTTCCGGTTTCAGGCGTCCGGCGGCATGAGCCACGGCGGCTGACCATGAAGCGAGAAGGACTTTCGATTGTAGGGGCTACGTGAAAAACGGGTCAACCGCTGTCTCGACCTTTCGGTAAGTCGTTCGAGCGACACGAACCTCCGACTTGCGCCGTGCACCCGATCTAAGTCCCCCAGAGGTCGCTGGTGTTTACATCCTTCCCCATCAGCTTAACAGCCCGTGGCGTAAGTAGCTGAATTTCGACACGGCCAGCGGCGTACTCGGTTTCGTGAGCTCGCCAAGTATTTCGCGCGGGACAGCGAGATTCGGCTTCTATAAGGCCGATTCCAACCTTTCCGGCGTGAGAGTAGGA
>JAIQFT010000056.1 GCA_020073185.1 Terriglobia bacterium | reverse complement strand
TCCGCAGTGCCAAAGCACGACTTGCGGAAGCCCTGGAACAGGCCGCTGCGGAAGCGATCTCGTCGATTACTGCCGACAACGCTGTCGCTTGGTTCCGCCACTGCGGCTACAGGGTACAGCAACCATGAATCCGCTCTAACGACTCGCAACTTCTTCTTCTATTTTTGTCCCGTGCTTTTCAGGATTTGCTCGGCGTAGTAATTTTCGACCTTGGCCTGGTTGCGGACGACGTCGTAGTAGGCGGCCTTGAGCAATTGTTCGCGGCGGTCGCGCAACTGGTCGCGGATGGCCTGCTGCACGCGCGGGTCGTTAAGTTCGCGCTGGCCGGCCGGCTCCTTGGCCACCACTTTCACGATGCGGAAGCCGAACACCTGGTGGGTTTCCGGGTGGGCGATGACGATGATGTTGCTGTACTGCCCGGGCTTGAGCTTGCTGACCGCGTCGCGGGTGGCGGGATCGGTCTTGGCCAGCGCCGACTGCGGAGTGAAGCCGAGGTCGCCGCCGTTGCCCGCGCTCTCCGGGTCCTCGGAGTAGTTCATGGCGACGGTAGCAAAGTCCTCGCCGCTGTCCAGACGATTCATGATCATCTGGATCTTCTTGCGCGCCTCGGGCTCGTTCTGCGCCTTGTCGTTCTTCAGGTTGCGCACCTGCGGATTGGGCTGCGTGCTGACGAAGATGTGCGCCAGGTGATACTGCGGCTCGATCAGGTTGAACTCGGCTTTGTGCGCGTTGTAGTAGCCGGAAATGTCGCTGTCGGAGATGGCGATTTTGGAAGTGATCTCGCGGTTGAGGACCTTGTCGATGGTGATGGAGCGGCGCAGGTCGCGCTTGAAGTCGTCGAGGGTGATCTTGCGCTCCTTGAGGCGCTGGTCGAAGGCCTCCTGAGTGTAGGGCGCCTTGATCTCGTTCAGCTTCTGGTCGACTTCGTCGTTGGTGGCAAGCAGGCCGAGCTTTTCGGCGCGCTGCATGAGGATCTCGTTGTCAATGAGCTCCTTGAGGATGCCGAGCTTGAGGCTGGTGGCCTGCTCGTCGCCGGGTTGCTGCGGCGACTGCGCCGTCTGGTTGGCGTAATACTTCTCCACTTCCGAGCGCAGGATCTTGTGGCTGTTGACCTTGGCCATGACGTCGGAACCGGCCTGGCCGCGGTCGCAGGCAGCGAGCGAAAGCAGGAGTGCGATGACAACGACGAGGGGAGCCAGCGTGCGCGCCCGGAAATAAATGCGAGTCAAGAGTTCCTCCGAAAATTCGGCCATCGGTGGTCGGCCGTCAGCTTGCAGCTTGCGCGTCGAAGTCCTGGTAACGCGCGAAAAAACTTACTTTGGCGTCGGTGCAGCGCTGGACGCCGGCGGCGGATTGGTGGCCGGCGCGGAACTGGCTTCCGGCGCGGCGTCGCCCTGCGGTGCGGAACCGGGTTGCGCAGCCGATGCCATGGCGGCCGGCGGAATGGGCTGGCCAGCGTCACGCAGCGCGCGATTGATGACCGCCTGCAACTCCGGCAAGGGCAAGGCGCCGTCCACTCGCTCGCCATTGATGAAAAGGAAAGGCGTAGCCTCAACTCCGATGCTGGCGCCGTCTTTCAGGGACTTCGCCACCGCCTCTTGCGACTGGGCTTTCAAGCAGGAAAGCAGCGGCGTCACCTGCAGGTTGTGGCGCTGCGCGATTGCCGTCGCGGCCCGGTCAAGCGCCTGAAACTGCGCTGTGTACGGCGGCGTCTGCTGGGCGCCGGTGATCTGCTTCTGGTTGGCGTGGGCGTAGTCGGCAAAGTCCCAATAGGCGTCGCCGCTCTGCGCCGCCAGGCAATTGGCGTTGACGGCGGCATGCGACGCCCAGGGATGGATTTCCGACAGCGGATAGTCTTTGTAGACGATCCGTACGCTGGGCCCGTACAGCCTCAGCACGCCCTGCATCAGCTCCGCGTGCATGCGCGAGCAGAACGGGCACTGGAAGTCGTCGAAGTTGACGATGGTGACCTTGGCGTCCTTGTTCCCGCGGACGGGACGGCCGGTGAGATCGATTTTCTTCATGATCTCGGCGTAGGGGTCCTTGGTGAGATCGAACTTGGTGACCCGTACCAGGCTGCTGCCGTCCTTGGAAATCAGGAATTCCAGGTCCTGTTTGCGTTCGCCCTCGGAGAGGGTGACCGTGATCTTGTCGTAATTGGGAAAGTCGGCGCTGGGGGTGCGCGCGCCGGCCTTGATGCCCACCGTCGGGGGAATCTTGCCGCTCAGATAGAGGCGCACGTGGCGCTCAATCCGCTGGTTGAGTTCGGGGGAATTGGCCTGCGCCGCGCAGCCTAAACAGAAGAGAAGAAAAGCGATCAGAGAACGTCGGAGCAATTGCACAAACAGCCACCTTAGCTCCCCAACGCAGACAAAGCGCTGGGCGCCCGCTTTGCAAGGTTAGGGTTGTGTAATTTCATATTATCGCATGCGGCAGGCCAGGGCTGGAAATGTGCAGGGGCAAAACGGCAGGCTTCAGGCTAAAGGAGGAAGCGGAAACATTGGTTTGCATTCAAGTCCTTTGCTGATATCCTGCCCTCTCCTCCGGAGAGAACCTAATGAGATTGACGATTGGAACAGTGTTGCTGGCATTCGTGTTGCCAGCAGCGGCTTGGGCTCAAGCCAACAGTTCGAACTGCGTAGACGCTTCCACATTGCAGGAAAAGCATCGGCACGGCGGCATTGTCGGCGGGGCGCAGAGGGCGATGAGAATGCCGAGCACGACCGTGAATGCGCCGCCGGACACGAACGTCTGTCCGCTGACGGCGCACCAGAAGCTGAACGTGTGGCTGCAGCGCAGCTATTCGCCGGCTAACCTGCTGGCCGCCGGGGTGGACGCCGCCATCTGGCAGGCCACCGACGACGATCCGCGCGGCTACGGGCAGGGCTGGGAGGCGTACGGCGCGCGCTACGGAGCGTCGCTGGCGACCACGGAATCTACGCGTTTCTTCCAGTCGTTCCTGCTGCCCTCGATCCTGAAGGAAGACCCGCGCTATTTTCGCAAGGGCGGCGGCGGGTTCGGCAACCGCTTCGCCTACTCGGTCTCGCGCGTGATGGTGACGCGGACGGACTCGGGACGGCAGAGCTTCAACTTCAGTGCGGTGGGCGGCGCGTTTGCCGGAGCGGCCTTGAGCAACACCTACATGCCGGATGTGGACCGAGATGCCGGGCGCACCTCCGTGTCCGCCGCCCTGAGCCTGGCCAACACCGCAGGCTGGAACCTGCTCAGCGAGTTCGGGCCTGACGTCTGGAGGAAACTGCGCGGCAAGAAGAAGGACTAGTTTCTAGTTTCCAGTTATGGAAAAGACAGCGCCACGGCGGATCACACGGCGTTCGGATACGTGGGTTTCTGGCGTTCGTAGATTTCGCGGACACGCTGTAACGTATCAATTTCGGCGGGAGATTTGTCGGGGCGGAGGCGGAGGATGCGCGGGAACCGCAGGGCGAAGCCGCTGTCGTGGCGGTCGGACTGCATCACCGCGTTGAAGGCGACCTCGAGCACAATGCTGGGCTCGACCTCGCGCCCGAAGCCGTGATCCTCGATGGTGTGCGCCAGAAACCACTCCGTCAGGTTGCCGATTTCTTTGTCGGTCAGGCCGGAATACGCCTTGCCGACGTTGAGCAGGCGCTCGCCATCGCGCACCGCGAAGGTGTAGTCGCTGAGCACGCCGGCGCGCTTGCCGTGGCCCCACTCGACTGCGGTGACGACAACATCGAGGGTGGCAAGTTCGCGCTTGAGCTTCAGCCACGAACGACCGCGGCGGCCCGGCGTGTATACCGAGTCGAGGTCTTTGATCATCAGACCTTCGTTGCCGCGGGCTTGGGCGGCACCGAAAAGCTGGTTCAGGTGGTCGGGCGAAGTGGCGCGCAGCACGGGCGCGCGGATGGCGGCGATGTGCTGCCGATCGTCCTGCTCGATGGCGGGCTCGAACTCGAACTTTCCCTGCGGATCGCGGATTCGTTCACGATGCTGGTGTCTGGCGCCCGCGAAAATGCGGTCGAGCAGCGCGTGACGCTCGCGCAGAGGAAGATCAATGACGAGTTCGCCACCGGTATACAGGATATCGAAGGCGACGTAACAGACGGGAACGTCGCGCATCATCTTCTCGGTGACGGTCTTGCGGCCGAGGCGCTGCTGCAGCTCGGAAAAGGAGAGCGCGCGGCCTTGGCGCCAGGCGACGATTTCGCCGTCGAGGACTACAGGCCCGCCGAAATCCGCCAACGGCGCGACCAGGTCGGGGAATGAGCCGGTGATTTCGTCGCGCGTGCGGGAAAACAACTTCACCTTGCCTTCAGCGAGGTGCGCCTGGGCGCGGATGCCGTCGTACTTGTCCTCGACCACGGCGTCGGGGAAGAACGCGAACGCTTCGCCGGCGTTTTCCACGGGGCTGGCGAGCATGAAGCCGAGCGGATGAAAAAGGCGCAGGCGCGCGTCGGCGAGGCGTTGCGTGGCTGTCAGGCGCAGGGTCTCACCGATGTCGCCCAGCAGCATGTTGGCACGCTGCACGTCGGCGATCGGGGCTTGGAATGCCTTGGCGATCGCCTCTTCAACCAGGCTTTCTTTCAGCCCGATACGCAGTTCGCCGGTCACGATCTTGACCAGATACTTGGCCTCCAGCGGCGTGGCCTTTTCGAGCAACTCGCGCAGCAGCGTCGCTTTGGCGGCGGGACCGCGGACGGCGGCGAGGTCGCGAAAGGCGTGCGCCACGTCGAGCACGTTGAGGGAGCCTTCCTTCCCACCCTGTCTCGCCAAACCCGGGCGAGACAAGGGTGGGGCAACCGAAGCCAGCAGATCGTAAGCGGCGTGGCCCAGGTCGCCGCGGCGGCGATAGGCGGCGTTGAGCGCGGCGTCAGGCTTGCCGGTGATGTTTTTCAGCACCTGGCAGAGCAGCGCGCCGCCGACCTGGAGCGTGGTTTCCTGGCAGGCGGGAAAGGCGCGGCCGGAGAGAAAGACGGCGGAGGCGGCGGCCTCCGGGATGGAGCGCGCGCGGAAGTAGTCGCCGAGGATGTCGACTTTCTCGTTCTTCTTGGTCGTGCCGCCAATGGCTTCGGCGGCGGTGGCGAGCAGGCGCATGCCCTAGATTCGATGCTCTTGGGGGTTATCGGTCGTCGGTTTTCGGCGTCGGTAGTTGGCAGTCAGGAGTCGGTAGTCAGTAGTCGGCGGTGGCGGGCGAGAGCGCCCGCGCCACATGAAGGTTTGACAGGCCGGCGGTGTCATCGGTAATCTTGCCATACCCTCGGAACTCGCATCCAATAGAGAGATAAGGGAGAACCGCGGGACATACCTGATGGCGATGTGTGGTTATTTGCGGAAAATGGCGCGCTTCCTGGCGGCGGTGCAGTTGTTGCCGGCGCTGGAGAGCGGTGAAGAGACATTGGTCGGCGGGCAGGCGGTGCTGGAGGGCGTGATGATGCGCTCGCCGCATGCCTGGGGCATCTGCGTGCGCCGCGGCGACGGTAGCATCGCGTCGCATTCGGAAACCCTGGAGCGCCCCTCGGAAAAGCACCCATGGATGGCCTGGCCGATTGTCCGCGGGGTGGTCACGCTGGGGCAAGCAATGAAGCTGGGCTTCCGTGCGCTGCGCTTTTCCGCTAACGTCGCGCTGGATGAAATCCCCGCCGGCAAAGACGGCAAGAAGCTGGAGATCAACGGCTGGGTGGCGGCGCTGAACATCCTGCTCTCGCTCGGTTTTTTTGTCTTCATGTACAAGTTTCTGCCGCTGGTGGCCACCACCGAGCTGAAACAGCACGTCTCGCCGGTGTTCGGCAACCAGATCCTATTCAACGTGGTGGACGGCATCATCCGGCTGGGACTGTTCCTGGCGTTCATTTGGTTGACCTCGCTGTGGGCGGACCTGCGGCGGGTTTACCAGTACCACGGCGCGGAGCACAAGACCGTGTTCGCTTTTGAAGCCAAAGATCCGCTCACGCCGACGGCGGTGCAGAAATATGTCACCTGGCACCCGCGCTGCGGTACCAGCTTCCTGATGACGGTGATGCTGATCTCGATCGTGGTATATACCCTGTTCCCGGTGCACACCTTCTGGACGCGCTTCGCCATCCGCATCGCGTTGCTGCCGCTGATTGCCGGCGTTTCCTACGAGATCATCCGCTTCGCCGCCAAGCACCGCGGCTCGCTGTTCGCGATCATGACCGCGCCCGGACTGTGGTTACAGCGCATCACGACCCAACCCCCCTCGGACGACCAGGTGGAGTGCGCCATTGGCGCGCTGGAGCGAGCTATGGCACTGGAAGCCCAGCGCGAGGGCGAGTTGGTGATAGCCTAGTCGGCGGTTTACGCGTAAGGAGTCGTTGGTCGTTGGTCGTTAGTCGCCCGAGGACGAAAGTTCTTGCGAACCGGGAAATTGCGCAACGGCCGGCAGATGTAAGATCAGCGTTTCCTGTCCTTCTCCCTTACAATTTCACTCGCAGGCTACGGGTAAAGAGTCGTTTAGTCGTTAGTCGTTCGCCGCCCGAGGGCAACAGCTCTTCCGAAGCGACGACACGGAGTAGTTAGTATGCGCGGTTCGTACGTCGACTTGCGAGTGTGGCAACAGGCAATGGAGCTCGCTTGCACCGTTTACCAAGCGACTGCGAAGTTCCCGAAATCTGAGTTATACGGCCTGGTGAACCAAATGCGCCGTGCGGCGGTATCGGTACCCAGCAATATCGCGGAAGGCAAGGGACACCGCTCGAATCCCGAGTTCAGCCGGTTCCTATACCATGCGCGCGGGTCTCTTCTCGAACTCGAGACGCAGACTCGGCTGGCAGTCCAGTTACAATGCCTAAGCGAGGAGCGCGGGCGCGAGCTTCTGGAATTGAGTGGACCGCTTGCGCAGGGCCTCAACGCATTAATACATTCGCTGGAGGATGGAACTGCCGCGGGACCGAAGGCGACCAACGACTAACGACCAGCGACCGACGACTGTATGTTTGACCGATTGGAACAAATCGAGGCTCGGTACGAAGAGCTGACCAAGGCGCTGGCGTCGCCGGAAATCATGCAGGATTCCGGCAAATATCAGAAGACCGCCAAGGCGCACAGTGAAGTTGCGGCCATCGTCGAGAAGTACCGCGAGTACAAAGACCTGAAGCGCGGGATCGCGGAAACGCGCGAGATGCTCGAAACCGATCCCGAGATGAAGGAGATGGCGCAGGAAGAACTGCAAGCGCTGGAGCGGCGTTTTGCCCAAGCTGAGCAGGATTTGAAGGTCCTGCTCATCCCGAAAGATCCCAACGACGAGAAGAACGTCATCCTGGAAATCCGCGCCGGCACGGGCGGCGATGAGGCGTCGCTGTTCGCGGCCGAGCTGTTCCGGATGTACACGCGCTACGCCGAAGGGCAGCGCTGGAAGGTGGAAGTGCTGTCGTCGTCGGAGTCGGGCATTGGCGGGTTGAAGGAAGTGATCGCGATGATCGAGGGCCGCGGCGTGTATTCCAAACTCAAGTACGAGGGCGGCGTGCATCGCGTGCAACGGGTTCCCGAAACCGAGCAGCAGGGGCGCGTGCACACTTCGGCGGTCACGGTAGCGGTGATGCCGGAAGCCGAGGACGTGGACGTTAAGATCGATGCCAAGGACCTTCGCATTGACACCTTCTGCTCGTCGGGTCCGGGCGGGCAGTCGGTAAACACGACTTATTCGGCGGTGCGCATTACCCACATTCCGACCAATACCGTGGTGAGCTGCCAGGACGAGAAATCGCAGATCAAGAACCGCGAGAAAGGCATGCGCGTGCTGCGCTCCCGCCTGTACGACATGGAACGCGAAAAACAGCAGGCGGCGCTGGCGAAGGAGCGTCGCGCCATGGTGGGCACGGGAGACCGCAGCGAAAAAATCCGCACCTATAATTTTCCGCAGAACCGCGTTACCGACCATCGCATCGGCCTCAACCTGCATCAACTCAGCGAAGTGATGGACGGCAAACTGCAGCCGTTCATCGAAGCGCTCTCGACCCATTTCCAGGCGGAAAAGCTGAAGGAGCAGGCGACGGTGTTGGCGTAGGGCACCGGAATAAATCGCGCGCTCGTACTCGCTACCGCGCGACGTGGAATCTTACTTCAATATTGATTTGTACCGAGACAGGTTCCCCGTCCTTGAGGGCAGGCTTGAACCGCCACTTGCGCACGGCGGCGATGCGCAGCCTTGTCGAACTCCGAGCCCAGCGTGCGCTGGACTCGGATGTCATGCGGCTTCCCGTCAGGGCCGATAATTACCCACAGTACGACAGTTCCCTCCAGCGGATACGATTTCCTCGGATATTCGGGGTCAGGCGATTTCACGAGGCGCGGCGCGGTCATTCCGGCGCCGACCTTGTTCGCGCGGAAAAAAACCTTCTCGCCAATCTCGAATCCTTGCATCGCCGGAATCGGCCGATTCAGACCGGTGCGCAGAAAATCAAGCTGGTGTGGGTCAGGCGGAACTTGGCGAACTACTTCTTCCACAGACGGAGCGTCTGCAGATTGGCCCAGAAAAAACATACTGACCGCGAGGACAAACGTAGCTGTCGCAAAGCATCGCACGTCGGCATTGTATTTTGCGCTGGTTAAAACGTCTGTGACAATTGGCTTAGGTTCAGCGATTTTCTTCTCTCCGTGGCCTCTGTGGTTAAATCGGTTGGTCATGCAGTTGAAGGAAGCACTGCGCTCGGCCGTCGCGATGCTGGAGGAGAACCACGTCGGCTCGGCGCGGATGAATGCCGAGGTGCTCCTGATGTTTGTGCTGGGGTGCGATCGGGCGCATCTGTACGCACACCCGGAGCGCGAACTGTCGGCGGAAGAAACTGAACGTTACGACGAGGCGCTGGCCACCCGCGCGCGCGGCGTGCCCGCGCAGTACATTGTCGGGCACCAGGAATTCTGGGGGCTGGATTTCATCGTTGGCCCGGCGGTGTTGATTCCGCGGCCGGAGACCGAGCACCTGGTGGAAGCGGTGCTGGAGTTGTGCAGACAACTACCCCACCCTATCTCGCCAAAACCGGGCGAGACAAGGGTGGGGCAACCACCGGGACGCGCCACGGGGCAGCCGAGGATTGTGGATGTTGGCACCGGGTCGGGATGCGTGGCGCTGGCGCTGGCGTCAGAGCTGACGGAGGCCGAGATTCACGCCACGGAGATTTCCGAAGAGGCGCTGGAGATCGCGCGCGCCAATGCTGCCCGCCTCGCCCTCGACCATCGCGTCACCTTTCATCGTACCGACCTGCTGGTAGGAGTGCCGGGCTCCTTCGACATCGTCGCTTCCAATCCGCCCTATGTCGGGGAAAGCGAGTATGACAAGGTCCAACTTGAGGTGCGCAAGTACGAACCGCGCGGCGCGGTTTTTGCCGGAGCCGAGGGCATGGACGTCATCCGCCGCCTCGCTCCGCAAGCGCGCGCTGCACTGAAACCCGGCGGCACGCTGGCGATGGAGATCGGCTATTCGCAGGAGGCGGCCGTACGAGAGGTGCTGCACGATTGGCGCGAGGTGCGCACCGTGCCTGATCTGCAGGGGATTCCGCGCGTGGTGATGGCCAAGAAATAGCGGAAAGTTATTCGTCATTCGTTTGTCGTTCGTAGATCGCGGGCTCGGCTGCCCGCCTTCTGCGGAGCGCTGGCTCCGCGCGCTGGCGGCGATTATTTCGTCCGCTGCAACTCGCGGTAGGCTTCACTCCTGGAGATGCCGAGTTCGCGGGCGACCTTCTTCAGCGCGGCTTTTTCGTCAATCTGCTCCGACGACATCAGTTCGTTGACGCGATCGCGTACGGCTGCGGGCGTAACCTGCGGTGCGGCGGCTGGCTGCGCCTCTTCCGCTTTGCCGATGAGGAGCGTGATTTCTCCCTTGGGCGGATGGGCGCGCACGCGATCGAGGATTTCGTCGGCGCGGCCACGCAGGAATTCCTCGTGCAGCTTGGTGACCTCGCGCGCGATCACCACGTGGCGCGAGCCACCCAACACCGCGACCGCGTCTTCCAGGGCCTCGACGATGCGGTGCGGCGCTTCGTAGAAGATCTGCGTACGCGGCGAGTTGCGCAGGCTTTCCAGGAGGGTGCGGCGTTCGCCGCGTTTGTGGGGCAGAAAGCCGCTGAAGCGGAACGAATCCGTCGGCAGGCCGCTGGCCACCAGCGCGGAAAGGAAGGCCGACGCGCCCGGAATCGGCACCACCGAAATGTGATGGCGCACGGCGAGCGAGACGAGACGAAAACCGGGATCGGAAACCGCGGGCATGCCGGCGTCGGTGACCAGGGCGATGCGCGCGCCCTCTTCGAGCCTAAGAACGAGCTCGGCGGCGCGGGTGAGCTCATTGTGCTCGTGGTAGCTGATGGTGGGTGTGTGGATGCCGTAATGGTTGAGCAGCTTGAGCGTCTGGCGGGTGTCCTCGCAAGCGATGAGGTCAACCTGGCGCAGGACGCGCAGCGCGCGCAGGGTAATGTCCTCGAGATTGCCGATGGGCGTGGCAACAACGTAGAGCGCCGGCCCAGGCGTGAGCGGCGCACCGCTTTCTTGCGCGATGTTCATCGGTAGGTGAGTCTAGCAGTTGTTGGCAACTTGGCCTTAGCATTTATCTCTTAGCCAAATCGAACCAGCTAAAAGCTAACGGCTAAGAGCCAGGAGCTGAATTGACGCTGGTTTGTGCGCGCCCCTACAATCGGAGGGTGCCGCTCTACGAATACGAGTGCCAGGATTGCCATTTCCGCTTTGAAAAATTGCAGCGGTTATCTGACCCGCCGCCGCCGAAGTGTCCCGAGTGCGGCGGAAAAATTTCGCCACTGATGTCGACGTCTTCCGTGCAATTCAAGGGCAGCGGCTGGTACGCGACCGACTACGCGCGCAAAGGTTCCGCGCCCGAAAGCAAAGCGAGCGAGAAGAAGGCGGAGACGAAGACGGAAACGAAAAGTGAAACCAAGGCGGATGCGAAGAGTGAATCGAAGAGCGAGGGTTCGGGCGGGAAGAAGGGGAAGAAGTAAGTTTTAGTTTCAGTTTCGGTTTCAGGGCGGTCGATGGTCGATAGTCGATGGTCGATGGTCGATGGCAAGGTAACAACAGATTCCTCGCTGCGCTCGGAATGACAAATCCTTAGGCAGAATGGCATCCGCTGGAGCTATTCCACAGTTGCTGCAACCAGGGCTGAAGCCCATATCCCGGCTGAAGCCGGATGAATTGGCAGGCCTCAAACGGCACGGCTGAAGCCCGTGCCCCTTCAAAGAACATTTCGGCTCCAGCAATTCCTAAACCGATCCAACGTCTTGTCGAACCGCTCTGACTCTACTGACATCCGGTAAAGGCCAGCGTGGTCGCGGTGGCAGCCGGAGTGCCCGGATTGACCGACACGGCCGCAGTCGTCTGCTTCGACGGGTTGCAATCCCCCGTGCCGCCCGACATAGGCACAAACGTTTGTGCTTCGACAACATAGGTAGCAGGGGGAGTGCCGCTGCCCGCGGTATAGATGGTAGGTGAAGTGGCGGAGAACGCGCCGACGGTCGGGCTCACCGGCGGTACCGGCGTCATCGTGTAAGTAAACGTGTACGGCGGGCAGGGATCGGCCGCGCAGGTGGACGGTTTGTCGGTGGCGACGCTCAGGGTTGCCGCCTGCGTGCCGGCCGGAATCGTGAAGATTGTGGAGCTAACAGTTTGCAAGGCGGAGAGCAGGACGTCGACCGTGGCGCCGTTGCTGGTGGCGTTGACGGTGGTCACCTGCCCGGTGATCGAGCCGGGAGCGGTGTTGGCGCCGGTGACGGCGTCCATGGGGATATTGCCGAGCGCGTTTCCGGGCTGCACGCCGGCGGTAATGGTCGCGGCGTAGGACAGGTTGGCGCCACTTACCGCCACGGCGACGACGTCATAGGCGCCGCCCGGAACCGGGCAGAAGTTGAAGGCGCCGGTGTTGTCGGGCGTAACCTGCATGATGACGCGATCCACGCCGTTGGAGTCCTTCTGCTCGAGGGCAACAATAGCCTTGCCGCCCACGATGGGCAGGTTGGTGATCCTGTCCACCAGCTTACCGTTGATGGAGGGCGAGGTAAGCGCAACTTCTCCGGCGTGCAGAACCGGCTTCAGACGGAACTGCCCGTTGCCCTGCACCACGAGGGAGGCGCAGGTGTCGAAGTCAATGTTGAGATCCTTGGTCTGTCCGTCAGCGAGGGTGAAGGCGCCGCCGGCGATCTGACCGGAAGGAATCTTGAGGCCGGTCTTGGATTCGCTGGAGAGTTGCAGGATCTGGGGCGTGTTCGGATTCGGAAGCGCAAGGATGACGCAGTTGACGCCCCCCGAACCGCACTTGTTGGAGGCGCCGAGAAGATTGACATTGGCGGTCGTATTGTCGGCGAGAATGATGCGAATCTGCTGGTAAGTACCGGGCTGCAGCGCGATGCTAGAGCCGAGCGTGGCCAGGAAACACTGGTTGTTCGCGGCGGCGAGCAAGTCCACCTGTTGCGGGGCATTTTTCAGAGTGGGGGTAAGATCGATCCAGTTGGGATCATTGTCGGCGGCGCTGGCGCTGGCGTTGATCAGCACGTCGGTGATCGTCACCCAGACATTGCTGTAGGGGCCGGAAGCGGATGAGGAACAGGTCGCGGGATCGCTGAGCGTGGTGGTGACAGTCGCCGTGCTGACGGTTCTGAAGCTGCTCGAACCGCCGCCGCTACCGCAGGCGATGAACAAGGCGAGTATGCCCAAGACGACAGCCGTAAGCAGAACGACTAAGCGGCGATGCATGACGATATAGCCCTCCTTACGCACCTACCGTTCAGGTGCACAGCAAGCGACGTTCCAAGGCAGCGGTTGACCGGCAAAATCACGGGAATGGCGTCGGACGGCGACGTAATTGTAAAGGGTTTGCGCGAGAACACCAAAGGACACGCCGTCCGATTCTGAGATGCGCGCTCGGTGCGTGGAGCCCGCAAGAATTGCGCGACAAAGGAGAGGTTGCTTATTTGCCAATCAATAGTAAGGAGGGCGGGCGGTGCAACCTGGGAAAATGCTTCATCTGACGCGGGCCACGGGGCATCTGTTGCTGATGGGAGAGGCATAGCCATGCTGGACTACCTACGCGAGATGTTTCTCTATGACGACTGGGCCAACCGGGAGACGCTACGCTCGCTGCAGGAGATGGAGCATCCTCCGGAGCGGGCGCGCAAAGTGATGGCGCACATCGTGGCGGCGGAGCTGCTGTGGATGGGGCGGTTGCAACAGCAAACGCGGAAGACGGCGGTGTGGCCGGAGTTTGGGCTGGATGATTGCGAGCGGCAACTGGCCCAGTTGCGGAGAGCGTGGGAGGAGTACCTGTCAGGGCTCAAGGACGCCGACCTGGACAGCGAGATCGCCTACACGAATTCCAAAGGCGAGGCGTACAGCAACGCGATCCGCGATGTGCTGATGCACGTGCTCATGCATGGGGTGTATCACCGCGGGCAGGTGGCAGCGGCGGTGCGCGATCGGGCGGGCGAGCCGGCGTACACGGATTTCATCGAGGCGGTGCGGAAAGGCAAGTTGTCAGTGGTGATTTCGGAGTTGTGAGTTAAAGACTAACCGCAAAGGACGCGAAGGGATGCGTGCTACCGTAAAGGTGGTCGACAGGCGTGGTGACGTGCTCAACCTGCGGCCCACTTAGCAGCAGACTCTGGAGGCGGTCAAAGTCCTCACGGCCGATTGTCACTTTCAGGGTGTCCGCTATTTCTTCGCAGGCGTGGGCTCGCCGACGCGGGGCGAGACCTTGAAGGCCATCTGGCGATGTGGCAGATCGGCGTCCGCGATGACGTGGTCACCGTGCAGTACCTCGCCATCGAGGATCTTGAGCGCCAGCGGGTCCTGGATCATGCGCTGGATGGCGCGCTTGAGCGGACGCGCGCCGTACTGCACGTCGTAACCCTCTCTGAACACCAGCTCTTTCGCCGCATCCGTCAGTTCGATGGAAATCTTGCGCTCGGCCAGCAGGCGGCGCAGATTTTCCAGTTGCAGCTCGACGATGCGCGTCAACTGCTCCTTGCCCAGCGGGTTGAAGACGATGATGTCGTCCACTCGGTTGAGGAACTCGGGCTTGAAGCTGGCCTGCACCACCTGCATCACCTGCTGACGCGCGCGCTCAAAGGCCGCGGGCGTGGCCAGGTTTTCCGGCGTCAGGTACGCGGCGCCGAGGTTGGAGGTCATGATGATGATGGTGTTCTTGAAATCCACGGCGCGGCCCTTGCCGTCGGTGAGGCGGCCATCGTCCATGATCTGCAACAGCACGTTGAAGACGTCGGGATGCGCTTTTTCGATTTCGTCGAAGAGCACGACCGCGTAGGGGCGGCGGCGCACGGCTTCGGTGAGCTGGCCGCCTTCCTCGTAGCCGACGTAGCCGGGAGGCGCGCCGATGAGGCGGGCGACGGCGTGCTTCTCCATGTACTCGGACATATCGATGCGCACCATGTTGTGCTCGTCGTCGAAGAGAAACTCGGCGAGGGCGCGGGCGAGCTCGGTCTTGCCGACGCCGGTGGGGCCGAGAAAGATGAACGAGCCAATGGGACGGCGTGGGTCGCTGAGCCCGGCGCGCGAACGCCGGATGGCGCTGGCGACTTTCTCCAGCGCCTGGTCCTGGCCAACGACACGCTGGCGCAGGCGGTTCTCCATGTCCACCAGCTTCTTGACCTCGCCTTCCAGCATCTTGCTGACGGGAATGCCGGTCCACTTGCTGACGATGCGGGCGATATCCTCCTCGTCCACTTCCTCCTTGAGCATGCGGGTGGCCTTGCCGTCGGCCTGCGCGTTGAGCCGGTCGAGTTCGGCCTGGAGTTGCGGCAACTCGCCGTACTGGAGCTGCGAGGCGCGAGTGTAGTCGCCCTTGCGGATGGCGGCTTGCTCATCGAGCTTCAGCTTCTCGAGCTTTTCCTTCAACTCGCGAATGCGGTTGATGGAACCCTTCTCCTGCTGCCAGACGGCCTTCAGGCGGTTGGACTCTTCGCGCAGGTTGGCTAACTCCTTCTCCACGGCGGTGAGACGCTCGCGGGAGTTGGGATCGCTCTCCTTCATCAGCGCCTGGCGCTCGATTTCCAACTGGGTGGCGCGGCGCTCGAGCTGGTCGATTTCCGTGGGCATGGAATCAATCTGGATGCGGAGCGAGGCGGCGGCCTCGTCAATCAGGTCAATGGCCTTGTCGGGCAGGAAACGATCGCTGATGTAGCGGTGCGAGAGCGTGGCTGCGGCCACAATCGCCGAATCCTTGATGCGTACGCCGTGATGGACCTCGTAGCGATCCTTGAGGCCGCGCAGAATGGCGATGGTGTCCTCGACGTTGGGTTCGCCGACGAAGACTGGCTGGAACCGGCGCTCCAGGGCGGGGTCCTTTTCGATGTACTTGCGAAATTCGTTGAGCGTGGTGGCGCCAATAGCGCGCAGCTCGCCGCGGGCCAGCGCGGGTTTGAGCATGTTGCTGGCGTCAATGGCGCCTTCGGCGGCGCCGGCGCCCACCAGCGTGTGCAGCTCGTCGATGAAGAAGACGATCTTCCCTTCCGATTCCTCGATCTCCTTGAGCACGGCCTTGAGACGGTCCTCGAACTCGCCGCGGTACTTGGCGCCGGCCAGCATGGCGCCGAGGTCGAGCCCGACGACGCGCTTGTTCTTCAGGACTTCCGGGACGTCCCCGGAGATAATGCGCTGGGCCAGGCCTTCGACGATGGCGGTCTTGCCGACGCCGGGCTCGCCGATCAATACAGGATTGTTTTTCGTGCGGCGGGAGAGCACCTGCACGAGGCGGCGGATTTCTTCGTCGCGGCCAATAACGGGATCGAGCTTGCCGCGGCGGGCAAGATCGGTGAGGTCCTTGGCGTAGCGCTCCAGCGCCTGGTACTTGGCTTCAGGATTCTGGTCGGTGACGCGCTGATTGCCGCGCACGGCGGTGAGCGCTTTGAGCACGGCATCGTGGGTGGCGCCGTGGCGCGCGAGCAGTTCCTGCGCCGGGTCGCCACGCTGGTCGGTCATGGCCAGCAGCAGGTGTTCGGTGGAGACATACTCGTCCTTGAAGTTGTCGGCTTCCTTAAATGCCTGGTCGAGCAGGCGCTGCCCGGCAGGCGACAGGGCGGGTTGGGCGGCGGCGCCGGATACGCGCGGCAATCGTTCCAGGATTTGGTTCGCCTGTGCCAGCAGAGCCTGCGGGCCGACACCGATCTTCTCCAGCACGGGGGCGACGATGCCCTCTCGGTCTTCCAGCAGGACGACCAGCAGGTGCATGGGCAGCAGTTCGGGGTTGCCGCGCTGGGAAGCGGTTTCGCTGGCACGCTGGACAGCTTCCTGCGCCTTGACGGTTAACTTGTCCCAACGGATTGGCATGTTAGTAGCTTTCAGCTTTCAGCTATCAGCCGTCAGCTAACCACGGCCGATCCTGAAAAGCACGTTTGATCAGATCGATTCCTCATCGCTCAAAAGCTCAAAGTCGTTCCCAACTTCACGAAAAAGGGAGACGGTGTTCACAGCCGTCTCCCCATTGCAGTAGCCGGCAACTGACGGCTGATAGCTGGATTAGGCCGCCTTGCTCTTGCCTTCCAGCGTCTTCTGGCCGACACCGATTTTGATCTGCTTGGGCTTGGCTTCGGCTTTCTTGGCCAGCTTGATTCTGAGCACGCCGCTGTCGTAATCGGCGGTGACGCTGTCCGGATCCACCGTATTGGGCAGGGTAAAGGCGCGATAGAAGCTACCATAACGGCGCTCGACGCGGTGGAAGTTCTCCTCTTTCTCTTCCTTTTCGAACTTGCGCTCGCCGCGCACGGTCAGGGTGCTGTTCTCCAGGCGGACGTCGATGTCCTTTTGATCGATGCCCGGGACTTCGACCTTGAGGGTGATGCTGTGCTCGTCCTCATAAATATCCACCGGGGGAACAAAGGTGGTTGTGGTCAGGTTCTCTTCCGTGCTGCCAGGGCTGTAGGCGTCCTGAAACAGGCGGTTCATGCGGCTGGTAATCAGGTTCAGTTCGTGGAAGGGGTCCCAACGAGTAATAGCCATAGCAAGTTCCTCCTTGAAATCTGTGGTTGACTCGCCTCAGGCGCAACGCCTGGAGGTCGGTATCGTTATCTAACAGTTATAGATCATAAAATCTTAGTGTATTACTGTCAATAATTGTTTTAAGTTTATTTTGTTAAGCTTGCAGGCAATCTGCCGGACATGCGAGCGGCAAATGCCTCTCGAAAGGCACGCGATGCCGCAAGGCATTTCCGTGCCCGCCAGATGCCACGGAGGGGAACTGGGTATCCGCGGAATTCATTTGAGCTGTGGAGAACGGCTATTTCTTTTCCGTGCGGACAAGGCGCAGGGTGAGGGTGCCCCAGAACAAGCGGGCACGCATTTGCACCGGGATGTGACGAGCATCGTCGGAATACCAGATCCAGACACGGCCGCGGTTCTTAAGCGTGCCGGAGGAGGCTTCGGGGGAGACGCGGATGGCGGCAAAAGTTCCGGCCGGAGTCTTGATGTTTTCGCGGGCTTCGACATGGGCGCGGACTTCCACGGTTTCGCCACCGTCGTTGAGCGGGAAGGTATAGGCGGCGTCGGGCGTGAGGGGCAACGAGCCGACGTAAAAGATACCGGAGATGACGTCGGTGACGCAGGCGGGAATGTCGCGTTCGGCGTGCTTGGCCTCGCCGCTCTTGAGGTTGGTTTCGTCGAGCACGGCGCGGCGGCGCAGGTAGTCGAAGTTGATCAGGGTTTCGCGGGCGCGGAACCCTTCCTCGGTGTGCTTGGCGATGCTGATCGAACAGAAGGTGCGGCTGTCGACGACAGATTGGAAGCGATCATGGACGGGATAGAGCAGGGCGGCCACGCCGCTGGATTCGGCGGTGGCGGAGACGCGCTCATTGTCGCCGGCCGGCTCCACCGTGATGCGCGCGGTGCCGGCGGTCCAGAGGCGCCACTCGGCCTGGTACACGAATGCCTGGCCGTTGGGAAATGAATAATTCTCCGGCGGCGGATGGATCTGCGCTACCGGGCCGATGGTGGAGGTGGGTAGCTGGCCGGCAAGCTTGACACCGAGGCCGGCACACAGCAGTGCGCAGGCGGTTGCGAGCAGGAGTCGTCTCATCACGTAGGACAGGTTAGCGTCCGGCCCAGAGCAGCTTGGCCGCCAAAGCCGCCAGCATCACGGCGGTACCGAAGACAGCATTGTACTCGCGATGCTTGAGATAAAGTTCGCGGGAAAAAGAACCGGCGGAGGGATTCCGGAAACGGGGGAAGAGGCGCGGCACATCGCGAGCGTAGGCTTCGAACTCGGGAAAACGCGAGCGCAGGAAGGCTTCCTCGGAGCGGATGACTGGAATGTAAATGGCCACGAAAAGCACGACCAGCGCGAGCACGATCCACGCGCTGCGCGCGGCCACCGCAAACCCAGCGGCGATGATGATGGATCCGAGATACAGCGGATTGCGGGTATAGGCGTACGGACCGGACATGGTGAGCTCGGAATTCTTGCTGATATGGCCGGAGGCGACGGCACGTACCGCAAGCCCGGCGAAGGCGATGATGCCGCCGATCACGAGGGAGAGCCAAATCGGGTGCGCCAGCCACAGGTAGAGCGCGGCGAAGATGAAGCCGAGAGGAACTCGGATGCGACGCGCGATGCGGGACCAGGTCGTCAACGTTGGCGGACCTCGGCCGGTTGTGCCAGCAGGTAACGGGCGGCGGCGATTACTTCAGTGGCGGTAATCTGCAACAGACCTGCTTCCGGTTCTTTTTCGTGCGAGCTGGTGGTCTGACTGACGAAACTGCGCAGCACGATGGCGCGAGGGCTGTAGGGGCCGGTGCGGGCCGGATCGGTGGGACCGAACAACGCGACCAGGGGAACGTCGAGAGCCGCCGCGAGGTGGACAGGGCCGGTGTCACCGCCAATGCAGAGGCGAGCGCGCCGGCAGAGAGCCATGAGTTCGGCGACGGTGGCGGACATGGCGATGGCGGGAGGGACGCTCCCACCCTGTCGCGGCCTCTCGCTTCGCTTCGGGGCAGACTCACCCGGCCGCGACAAGGGTGGGGCAACCGCATCAGGAACCGTGTTGGCGGCGCGCTCGACATCGCGGGCGAGCTGTTCCTCACCGGGACCGAAGTTCACGATGGTGCGCAGGCCGTGCACGGCGAGCGCGCGTACGACTTCGGCGTAGCGCTCGGCGGGCCAGCACTTGGCGCCCCAGCCGGCGCCGGGATTGACGATCACCAAGCTGTGAAGACCGTGGGCACGCAGTTGCCGATCGACAGCGCGCTCGGCGGCGGGATCGCGCGGGAGGGGGAAACTGAATTCGTCGTGCTGCGTGGGGGCCCCGTACGGAGTTTCAGGAACTGCCCCGCGCTGTCTCGCCCCCTCGCTACGCTTCGGGGCAGGCTCCCCCGGACGAGACAAGGGTGGGGCAACCGCGGCAGCGAGTGAAAGGTTCTGCTCGACCACGTGGCGGCCGCGGGCGGCGACCTGGTGGGTGTAGAAAAGCGTCGCCGGCTTTTCACGCGGCTGCATGAAGCCGAGGCGGCGCGGGGCGCGCGAAAGCTGCGCCAGGATGGCGGATTTCCACGCACCCTGGAAATCAATCGCGAGGTCATAACGCCGGGCGCGAAGTTCGCGGATAGCATCGCGAGCGGCGCGCCAGGTTTCGCCGGACAGCAGGGCGGCGCGCCAGGCGAGCGTGTCCACCGCGTGAATGATGTCCGCCAGCGGCTTCTCGGGCGAGCGCGGGGCGGAGATCGCGGCTACGGAGGAGAGGAGCGCGGCCCAGCGCGGCTCCACCGCCCAGCCGATGGTCGCGCCGGGAAAGGCGCGGCGCAGCGCGACCACCGCGGGCAGGGTATGAATGATGTCGCCCATCGAGCCGAGGCGCACGACCAGCAGATTCACGGCCGCTCCCTGCGAGCGATGCGGGAGATGAACCCGGTGGCGGAGTGGTCCTTGGGATCGCCGACGATGGCGACGCACCCGCCGCATTCCCGGACGGTGTCGCGCTCGGGAACATTGTCCAGGGTGTAGTCCGTGCCCTTGGCATGGATGTCGGGGCGGAGTTCGCGAATGAGGGCGCGCACGTCGGGTTCGGGAAAGATAACCACGGCATCCACATCGGCAAGGGCGGCCACAATTTCGGCGCGCTCGGCGGCGGGCATGAGCGGACGGCCCTCACCCTTCAACCCGCGCACCGACTCGTCCGCATTCAGTCCGACCACGAGTCTTCCGCCGAGTTGCTTGGCGGCGCGCAGGTAGCGAATGTGACCGACATGCAGCAGGTCGAAGCAGCCGTTGGTCAGGATGATGCGCTCGCCGGCGCGGCGCCATTGGTCCACGCGGCGGCGGAGTTGATCGCGGGTAAGGATCTTGTCCTCGGTAGCGCTCATGACTCGAGTTTCAGCGGGGATAACCCCCACCCTATCTCGCCAAACCCGGGCGAGATAAGGGTGGGGCAACCGGATCGCATGGGGCAACCGGGTCGCGCAAGAATCTTGTTGTACCAGCTCATGCGTGTAATGGAGCAGCGTGCTCCACGGCCTGCAAAAGTTCTTCGCGGCCGAGGGTGGCGGTGCCACGCTTCATGACCACGATGCCGCCGGCAAAATTTGCGAGGCGCGCGGCGTCTTCGGCTTCGGCGCCGGCGGCCAAGGCAGCGGTGAAGGTGGCGATGACGGTGTCGCCTGCGCCGGTGACGTCGGCCACCTGGTCGCTGCCGTGAATCGGAATCTCGACTGGCTTGTGCTTGCGGGTAAAGGCGACCATGCCGTCGCGCCCGCGGGTAATGACCAGCGACTCCAGCTTCATGCGCTGGAGAATTTTCTTACCGGCGGTGAGCAGGCGCGCCGAATCGTTCCCGATGCGCATGCCGAGCGCCTGCTCGACTTCGGGTTCGTTGGGCGTGGCGGCGGTCGCGCCGGCGTATTGCAGCAGGCGATAGCGCGAGTCGAGCGTCACCGGAATGTCTTGGATGGCGCCGCGCGAGCGCAGGTCCTTGAGCATCTGCGGGGTGGCGCTGCCGTAGCCGTAATCGGAGATCAGCAGGGCGTCGGAGGCGCGGAGAAAGCGGTTGGCGGAGGCAACCAGGTCCTGCTGGTGCATGAAATCGAGTTCGCGCTCCGGCTCACGGTCCACGCGGACCACCTGCTGGCGCGCCGTGTGGGTCATGCCGGCGAGGATGCGCGTCTTGGTAACCGTGGTGTAGCCCTTCAGGCGCAGGATACCGGAGGTGGAGATGCGCTTCTGGCGAAAGGCGCGGAGCAGCAGGCGCCCGGGGGCGTCATCGCCGATGACGCCCACCGGCAGCACGGTGACGCCGAGGGCGGCGAGGTTGTACACCGCGTTGCCGCCGCCACCCGGGACCACGGTGCGGTCGCGGTGTTTGAGGATGAGCACCGGGGCCTCGCGCGAGACACGGGAAATTTCGCCGTAGATGAATTCGTCGGCGACCAGGTCAGCCACGACGGTGACGGTGAGGCGCGGGAAGGCGTCGACGATTTTGCGCAGGCGGTCGGACTGTTTCGTATGCTTCAACATCGAATCGGCCGCTGATGAACGGAGAGAAACGCTGATCGCCAAAGTAGTCGGTAGCCCGCAGTCCGCACCGGACTACCGAGTACGGATTACGGACTACGCGAAGGGGCATTGTCTCACGACACCGGTTTTCCGCGGCGCTTCAGCGTTTCCAGCAGGCAATCCAGCGCGCGCGGAGAGTCGGCGAGGTCCATCTTTACCGGGACAACCGACAACGGCTTCAGCGATGAGAGATAGCCAGCGAGATTGACCGCGTCTTTCTCGGTAGTCACAAACCCGCCGGCCTGGTTCTGCTCGGCGACGAATTGTAGATCGCGGAGGTCCTTCTCGGTGTAAGCGTGGTGATCGGGAAAAACGACCTCGGCAGAAACATCGATTCCAGCCTTGCGGAGCTGCGCGAAGAAACCTTGGGGGCGTGCGATGCCGCAGAAGGCGAGCGGATGCGGCGGGGTGTCGCGCGTAAGAATTCCGCGGCGGACGCGCCACACGGTTTTGCCGTCGAGCGGGAAATTGGCGGAATCAGCGCCGCTGGCGAGCACGACGGCATCGGCGCGGCGCAGAGCGCTGAGCGGCTCACGCAGTCGCCCGGCGGGCAGCAGCCGATCGCGGGCATCGTCGGGCGTGACCAGCACGATGTCGAAATCGCGCGCGAGCTGGCGGTGCTGGAAACCGTCGTCGAGCAGGTGAAGTTGCGGTCCGAAACGCCGTTCGGCGAACGCACCCGCAGCGTGGCGGTCTTCACCGAGAATGACCGGAATCTGCAAGCGGCGCGCGATGAGCAGCGGCTCGTCGCCGAACTGGTGCGGCAGCCCGCCGGGATCCACCAGTGCAACGCCGCGGGTCTGGCGGCGGTATCCGCGCGAGAGCACGTCGAAGGCGACACCGCGGAAGTTGAGCAGTTCGCCGAGCAAAATCACGAACGGAGTTTTGCCCGATCCGCCGACGGAAAGATTGCCGACGCTGACCACCGGGCCCTTCAACCGCTTGGCCGGCAGCGCGCCGGCGTCATAGAGCGAATTGCGCAGCCGGACCGCGCCACCGAACAGGCCGGAGAGAATGCGGGTCGCCATCAGGTCTCCAGCCGCGGCGAGATTTTGGACGTAGCGCTGGCGGGTGCGTTCCGCTCCGCCAGCAGCGATTCCAGCGCGGCAAGGGTGCGAGCCGTGGCGCCGGAATTGGCGCGCAGGATTGCACACGCGCGCGCGCCAAGATCGTGGCGGCGGTTTTCGTCGGCCAGCAATTTCAGGAACGTTGGCGCGAGTTCGTCGGCGTTGGCGATCACCACGGCGTCGGCGTGGCGGAAGAGCGCGACCATGTCGCGGAAATTTTCCGTGTGCGGACCGACCACGATGGCAACCCCGTGCTGCGCCGCCTCCAGGATGTTGTGTCCGCCCTTGGGCACCAGGCTGCCACCCACGAAGGCGATGTCGGCCAGTGCGTAGGTTGAGGCAAGTTCGCCGATGGTGTCCAGCAAGAGGATGCCCGGGCCGATCGGTTGCGAGGCGTCCCACTGCGATCTGCGCCAGGAGTGCAGGCCCGAGGTGGCGACCAGTTCCACTACTTGCGCGAAGCGCTCGGGATGACGAGGCGCAAGGATCATCAGCGCCTTGGGAAAGCGCTCCCGAACGGCTGCGAACGCGCGCAGCACGATGGACTCCTCGCCTTCGACCGTGCTGCCACAGACGAGAACCTGTCCGATGCCGGTGAGCACTGATTTGAACTGGGCAACAAGCGGCGTTTCGCTTGCAGGTTTGAGATCGAACTTCAAGTTGCCGCTGACCTGCACACGCTCGGCGGGCGCGCCGATTGCGATCAGGCGGCGGCGGTCCTCGTCACCTTGCGCGAGAAAAACGTCCACCTGCCGCAGCACGGGGGCGATCAGCGCACGAAAACGCCGGTAGCGCGGGAAAGAGCGGTCGGAGATGCGCGCGTTGACCACGGCTATGCGCGCGCCGGATTGCCGCGCCAGGCGCAGGAAGTTCGGCCAGAACTCGGTTTCGGCGATAATCACCAGGTCCGGGCGCAGCGCGCGCAGGTAAGGGCGCACGGCGAAGGCGAAGTCCACCGGAAAGTAGAAAACGTTGGCCTCGCCAAAACGGTCGCGCGCCAGCTTTTGGCCGGTCATGGTCGTGGTCGAGATGACGATGCGGTACGAAGGCAAGAGCGGCTGCAATTCGGAGATCAGGCCGCTGACCGCGAGCACCTCGCCCACCGAGACCGCGTGCGCCCAGATGGTGGGGCGTTGCTCGGGGTCGCGGAGGCGTGGCGGGACGCGTCCGAAGCGCTCGCCCAATCCCGCGCGGTATTTGCCGTGGCGCAACAGGCGCAACAGCCAGACGGGCGAGGAGAGCAGCAGGGCCAAGGCGGCCAGCGCGCTGTAAAGCAGATACATGGGTGAAGGAACATTCTAAATACAGTTTCGAGTTTCAGTTTCAGTTTCAGCAGGGGCCGAGGATTTCGAGTTTCACCGTTCAGCGACCCCAAAAGGCGAAATCGCAGAGCTGAAACCAAAACTGAAACTGAGACTCTTCGGTAGTGGTGCAGTTTGAATTTCCACAGGCTAGCGCCCGGAATCTGGCGGGCGTAAGCTGTGGACATGGCAAAGAAGAAAGGCACTCGCAAGCCACCCATACCGACGCACAATGTTACCGCCCCGAACGTCCGCAAGATGGCCCAGGCGACGAAGACCGCAAAGCGCAAACGTCGCGAGGACTTCAGTCAAGCCGCTGCGCGGATCGTGCGCGAGGCCACGAAGCGCTAGGCGCTGACTGCAAGTCTGACGAGTTCCAATTCAGCAAGATCAGGTGTGAAATCGAATACCATCTGAATTGGCTCGATTTGGCTGTAATTCTCGTTGTAGCTGTCAACGTCCGTCTTCAGTTGTCGGCAATCACCAAGAATCTGTTGTCGCCGCTGCTGGAAAGCGATTTCCATGTGGTCGCGGGTTGCCGTACGAATATCTGCCCAGAGTGGAATCTGGGCGGCACCTCCGCCATACCGGGCCACGTGTTTGATTCTGACGCGGCGACCTTGAGGGTCAGTGAAATACTCCTCGCGCATTGCATCGGAGAGTTCTTCCGCGCACTTCTTAATCATTGCTCCACGCTGCGGATGCCACTTGCCACCCGAAATCGCCCATATCGCGATTTCGTGCGATGTGGCTGGCCACGCCTGCCCCGCTGCTTGATAATCGGCTACGATCTTCTGCAACTGTTCCGTGTATGTCATATTTCCCCTAAGCGATGTTTGGCAGTATCTGTCCCCACCCGTCGGTTAAGGTCGAGGCGATGACAATGTCGCGAACCTTCACGAGCAACTCCCTACTATGGCTCCAGTGAATTGCTCCCCTGTGCTGCAACTGGCCCACTACGATTGCGGGGTGTACTCCTTGGCGGAGGGCGAAACCGTGAATCTTGACTTTAGAAAACAGCGGTCTTACCCGTGCAATGAAATTGTCTATTTCGCTTGGAGCAATCAGATTCTCTGTAGCGAACCAATCGGCTTGTTGCTCAATTTCTGGCTTTACAGAAGTTTGTGTCGCCTGATCGCCCACCAGATCAGAATCTGGCTTGAGCACAGCCGTTATGCCGTCCCGATTGGCGACGTGCCCAAGTTCATGGAGTAGTGTGAACCAAAAATAATCCAGGCGGTCATACCGCATTGAAATTGCGATAACCGGCCGTCGATTTTGTTCGAGCCACGCGCACACCCCGTCAATGCGAGTCTGCTGTAAGTGCTCTACAACGACCAGCGCGATGCCGTGCTCAGCCAGTATCTTTGGCACGTGGCGCACTTCTTCGGCATTAGCCATCAGGGGGCGCAGCGTCTTCAAAACCCTAGATACACTGTCATCTGTAAAGTGTTGCGTGTGGACTGCGTGTCCAATTGCCTTTACTCGGCGCACCCAGGCCCTTTCCGATGCGGTGAGCACGGGAGTGTATTTCGTACCCTTGCGTGCAGCACATGCAACCAAATCGGCTTCAATTTCTTCCAGCGATTCCTTGCCAAAAAACTTCAACACCCGAGTTCTTAGCACGCTCACATCTGCCGAAGATTCAATCCAACCGCGCTTTATCATCTCGTTCACCGGAGCGATCTTGAAAAGTTCCGAACGCATAGTCGTCGCGTCATGCAGCTCCGCAGGAAGGTTCAGTCGATACGCTGTATCCATGTTCACCCAAAACTGCGCGCTAGGCCCAAGTGCAGCAGCGAGATTCCTCGCGAGATCTAATGAGATTGGCTTCGTTCCGTTAACGATTGAACTCACTATTGACGGCTGAACACCCATGATGTCGGCGAGATCGCGCTGAGTCCATCCGCGCGCTTCCAATTCCTCCTTGATAACATCTCCCGGGGGGAACGTCTCCGCGAGTTGTTCATAGGTCAGCATGAGATTGTTTTCTCCTCCTAGTGGTAGTCCTCAATTGCAACGATCACAATTCGCTTGTTCGGAGCTTCGCCATCGAATTCCACAATCAATCGCCATTGATCGTTGATCCGCATTGAATGTTGATGGTCTCGGTCTCCCTTCAATTTCTCGAAGTGAAGTGATGCGTGTCGGTAAAAATCCCGTTCATCAACGGCAGAAACAATTTGCTGAATGCGCAGGCGGTACTTCTTTTCGACCGCTTGCGGATAGCCGCTCCTAGCGTTCTTGTTTGTCGCCAGCTCCCGGAGCGCATCGTCACGGAACACCACCTCCAGCGGCATGACTTATCCTGTCCCAAAAGTTAAGATTTGTCAATATATAAATTCATAAATTCGTGAATCATTATTGTGTAAAATTCACTAATTTGTGAATTTTATATTTTACAACTGAATCCCAAGGACTTATGATTTCGACCATGAACCAGCTACCAAATCACAAGCGTGTTCAGGTCATCGCTGCTTTGGTAGAGGGAACCTCGATCAACGCAACCTGCCGCATGACCGGAGTTGCGAAGCACACGGTTCTGAGCCTACTCCGCGATCCTGGATGTGCTGCGGCTGCATATCACCATCGCCATGTGCGCGGCCTCCGTGTTCACCGTTTGCAGTGTGACGAAATCTGGAGCTTCGTCGGCGCGAAGAAGAAGAACGCCAGTCCCGAAAAAAAGGCGGAAGGGTGGGGCGATGTTTGGACCTGGACGGCCATTGATGCCGACAGCAAGTTATGCGTCACGTTTTACATGGGCGGTCGGGATAAAGCAGCCGCGTGGGAATTCATGCAGGATTGCGCCGACCGCATCGTTGGACGGCCACAGATCACGACTGACGCGCACAGCGCCTACCTGAACGCTGTGGAGGATGCGTTCGGGGCCGATGCCGATTACGCGATGCTGCACAAAATATATGGCGCACCCACTCCTGACGAATCGCGTTATAGCCCCGCAACTTGCATCGGCTGCGACATGAAAGTGGTCAGCGGAAACCCCGACCCGAAGCACGTCAGCACTTCATACGTGGAGCGGCAGAATTTGACGATGAGAATGTGCATGCGCCGCTTCACTCGACTGACAAACGGATTCAGCAAGAAGCTGGAGAATCACGGTCACGCGCTGGCGCTGTATTTCATGCACTACAACTTTTGCCGGATTCATAAGACCTTACGTGTGACACCCGCGATGGAAGCAGGGATTGCGGATCACCTTTGGTCTCTTGAAGAACTCGTAGCCCTGCTTGAATCGAAGCGGAAAACTCACATTGCTGCTTAACAGGAGAGCCTATGCCGTTCAATTCAACCACTGGCTACGCGTTCACCGAAAGAGAGTGTCCCGCTTTTAGTTGGAGGTTGAAGAGCGGCGCTCGGGATCATGTTACGCGACCTCCTGCTTAGTCGCAGCTTTTTCTGTTTCTCCTCTTCCTAGGATTGCTCTCAGTTGCCAGATGTCCTTCCAGCCCATG